>JAGLQA010000110.1 GCA_023137075.1 Candidatus Aminicenantota bacterium | reverse complement strand
ATCCTGCCCCAATCCAGCGGCAGGATCGAAGATGTGAACATTCAGGGGATTAATTATTCGATTTTTCTCTTTACCGGTTTGCTCCCCTGGCTGTGGTTTTCAAACTCCGTATTGGACTCGGCCAACGTGTTGTTCGTCCACGGCAACCTGATCAAGAAGATTCGATTCCCCGCGGAAGTCTTACCTATCATGAATGTGCTCACCAATATGGTCCACTTCCTGTTAGGGCTGCCCATATTGGTGTTGTTCATCCTGTTTTTCGGTGACGGGGTTAACCTGACCTGGTGGGTGTTTTTTTTGCCGGTGGCGGTTTTTGTTCAGTTTGTTTTTACCATGGGTTTCTGTTTCTTGATGTCCGCCTTAACCGTTCATTTCCGGGATTTACGGGACATCCTCTCCAACCTGTTAACCTTGTGGTTCTTCGCTACGCCCATCATTTATGCTTTTATGAATCCTCTGATCCAGGAGAGGAAGGTCGTGGCCACCGCCCTGCTTTTAAATCCCATGACCCATATCATCGAAGCCTACCACTACACCTTCTTTTTCGGAAGTCTGCCCCATTGGAAGAAAATACCCGTTACCCTAATTGCCGGTTTGATCCTGTTTTACATCGGGTATTTGATCTTCGACCGGCTGCGAGATACCTTTGTGGAAGAGGTGTAACATGGATCCGGTCATTGTCGAAGATGTGAAGAAGTTTTACAAGAAATACTCTAATAAGCATAAGTTCCTGACACTGAAAAGCGCCTTTGTGAATCGTACCATTTTCTCCGACCTGCAAAAAAGTGAAACCTTTGAAGCCTTGCGGGGTGTCAGTTTCAAAGTGGAAAAGGGTAAAACCGTGAGTATTATCGGGGAGAACGGTTCCGGGAAAAGCACGTTATTGAAGATTTTAGCCGGGATCAGCAAACCCACGGAAGGAAACATCATCACCAGGGGCCGGATTTCAGCTTTGATTGAGTTAGGGGCCGGGTTTCACCCGGAGATATCGGGCCGGGAGAATATTTTTATTAACGGAATTATTTTAGGGCTCTCCAAAAAAAAAATCCAGGAAAAGTACGAGGAGATCGTCCGCTTTGCCGAATTGGAAGATTTTATCGAGAACCCGATTAAGACATACTCTTCCGGCATGCATATGAGGTTGGGATTTTCCATTGCCATCAATGTGGACCCGGACATTCTGCTCATCGATGAAGTGTTGGCCGTTGGCGATGCCTCTTTTGTGCCCAAATGCCTCGATAAGATTAACGAATTCAAACGCAAGGGGAAAACCATTCTCTTTGTGTCTCATGACCTGTCTACCGTTGAACGGATCAGCGATGAGGTTATCTGGTTACAAGCAGGAAAAATCAAGATGAGAGGCTACCCCAAACGGGTGACCGACGCTTACCTTGAATATATTGGAAAAAAGGATGATGTGAAGGCCGGGGAAAAACATAAAAGGGAGGAAGAAGAGGCGGTTCTGAACAAAGAGAAACGCTGGGGTAGTAAAGAAATCGAGATCAATAAGGTCAGGATGATCGATAAAAAGGGCCGGGAAAAATATATATACGAGGCGGATGAGCCCTTTACCATCGAATTTGATGTGGAAGCCCATAACGAGGAAAGGGATTTTGTTTTCGGGATCGGTATTTACAATTCCGAAGGTATTTTGTGTTACGGCTCAAATACCCACATCGAAGATTTTAAATCTTCGCTTATCAAAGGAAAAGGCAAAGTCGGCATCCGTGTGCGGGAGTTAAATTTGGTCAACGGCACGTATTTCTTAGATGTGGCGGTTCACAAGCGGGACGGCTATCCCTTTGACTACCACCATTTTCAATATACCTTCAGGGTTACGTCAAATTATAGAGATGTTGGGATTTCCAGGGTGCTCCACGATTGGGAATTCTCGAAAAACATCCATTTAAAAAAAGATGAAAATATGTCTTGATATTAACGATCTAAACCGGCGTTTGGATCGGTTAACAGGTAAAAAAATCGTTTTTACCAACGGGGTTTTCGACATCCTTCATCCCGGGCATATCGAGCTGCTCGAATTTGCCGGAAAAAGCGGGGATTGTTTGATTGTCGGCATTAATGATGATGATTCGGTTAAACGCCTGAACAAAGGAGAAGGACGCCCCATATTCCCCCTGGGCGAACGAATGAAGGTACTCGCGGCCATCGAATTCGTCGATTATATTATTCCTTTTTCGCAGGATACCCCTTTAGCGTTAATAAACGGACTTTCCCGGGTGGATGTACTGGTCAAAGGAGGTGATTATAAGCCCGATGAAGTCGTAGGCAGGGAAAGTGTTGAGCAAGCCGGAGGTAAACTTCTCTTATTTGAATTCAAATCCGGTTATTCGACCTCATCACTGGTTGAAAAGGTCAAATCGCTGTGATAATGAATTTTTATACCCACTTTTATTTGACAAAAGAAAAATCTTATGTTAAAAGAATATAGATGAAGAGGTTTAGCTTACAGGAAAATCACAAATGAAGATAACTTATTCCGGGAATACCGATATAGGCAGAGTGAGAAAGGCAAACGAAGATTACTTTGCTAATGAAAAGCTTAGCGATAAAGAGTATCTCTTTGTAGTTGCCGATGGTATGGGCGGACACCAGGCAGGGGATGTGGCTTCTAAATTGGGAACCCTGACCTTCATAAGCGTGTATAAATCATTGAGATCAAAAGGTAAATCCATCGCTGAATCCATGCAGCAGTCCATAAACGAAGCGAATGCGACGATATTGACAAAAGCGTCGTCCGATCTTTCAAAGAAAGGCATGGGGACAACCTTCAGCGCCCTGGTTATTTCCGATATGAAGGCGCATATCATTCATGTTGGAGATTCGAGGATATATTTAATAAGAGAAAATGAAATCAAAAAAATAACGACGGATCATACCTTTGTCGAGAAAATGATGGAAGAAGGAAGGTTGTCGGAAGAGGAAGCGCGCAATCATCCCCAGAAAAATATCTTATACATGTCCTTAGGCGCCAGGGAGAGTTTTGCTCCCATCGCGATCAATGACCTGGAAGTTAAGAACGGGGACCTATTTGTCATGTGTTCCGATGGACTTAACAATATGGTCTCCGATGATAAAATAAAGGATTATTCGGTATCGCACGGTTCTCCCAGGGAATTGGTTGATGAATTGATTAAATTAGCCAATGACCGGGGAGGTACCGATAACATCACGATCCAGGCTGTCCGGGTGGGAAAAAATCAGAATTTCAGAAAAACGGAACCTATTAATATGGTAAAGAAAAAAGGAGTTATTATTGCATTATCATTAATCGGAATATTGGTCATTTTCCTTATTTTGTTTTTGGTCTTTAAATAGGTCGCGGAGGAAAAATGAAAAAACAATCGTTTTTTAGTAAATTATTTAAGAAGCAGGATGAAGTTCCTGAAGAACCCGGGTATGAAAAAATACCGACGCTAATGGAATCTCCCCGGCAAGATGAAAAGCCGGAGGAAGTAGGGGATATGCCCCCGATGGATATACCTGTCCCCGAATTTGACGAAAAAGAAATAATCGGTGAAATCGATGTTTATGTAAATAAAGGGAAAGTTGCCACCCATGCCATCGAATCTCCCACAAGGATCGGCAGAGACCCGGCCCGCGCCGATATCGTTATCCCGGAATTAATCGTTTCAAAACTCCATTGTACTCTATATGCCAAAGATGGCTCTATCTATGTCCGGGATAACACATCCACAAACGGCACGTATGTGGATAACCGGAAGATATATCAACAGGGCATCACGGATAACACCGTAATCGGTTTGGGGAAAAAAGGCACCGTACAGATTATTTTTCACAAAGGAGTACCCAAATGAAGAAGTTTTTGTTTACCCTTTTTATTTTAATGGTGGCGGTTACTTTTGCCGCCGATAGAGTAGATAGAGCGCAGATATTGAAAGACGAAGGGTGGAAACAAATATACATAACCTACGAACCGGATTCCTCATTCATCGATATCCTGAAATCGAAAGTAGGTGATAACCTGAAGATAGATGTTTACTTAGCCTTCTGGTGCGGCGATTCAAAACGGAATGTGCCGCTGTTTTTGAAAATTATCGATCAGATCAGCAGCGGCGTCAAAGTCAATTACTATTCCGTGGAACGAAAACCCACCAAGGACACGAAGTATTTTGTGGAAAAATTAGAGGTCGAGAGAGTGCCGACATTTATCTTTTACCGGGATGACAAAGAGATCGGACGCATCATCGAAAATCCGAAGAGTAATATGCTTGAAGACTTTTTAGAGATCGTATTTTAGCGCAATATTACTAAAGGCTATTTATAAACACAGCGCAACCGAAAAAGAGCCCACAGATTACACAAATTAACACAAATTTTTCATTAACTCCGTGTAGGGGCTTGATTTATCAAGCCCGATTTTCTTTAATTTGATCGCTATAATAATTGTTTTTTATGTGATAATCTTTTCTATTTTTTGCGGTTCTAGGTTTTGCAGTAAATCCTTTACCGGTTTTCTCAAAAGCGGGTGCACTAGGGTAGGGGCGATTTCGGCCAGGGGTATCAGGACAAAGGCCCGTTTGTGCATTTCGTGATGCGGAATAACCAGGTCTTTTTCGTTAAGGATTACATCCCCGGCCAATAATATATCGATGTCGATGACCCGGGGACGCTTATGAGAGTTGCTAATATCCCGGCCCATACTTTTTTCAAATTCCTTGATTTTTTTCAGCAAACCGGGCGGGGAAATAGTGCTTTTCAAAACCAACACCAGGTTATAGAAATTTTCAGTGCCCGGCGCCATACCCAGGGGAGCGGTCTCGTAAATTGAAGAAATTCTTAGAATTTCGCCAATCCCTTTTAAAAAAGAGATCGCTGCATCGAGATTAGTTTTTCGTTCGCCCATATTCGACCCGATGGACAGGTAGTAGTTCATGTCTGACTGTTCATTTTTTTTACTACCTGGAGCAGGTCAATTGCCGGCCGCCGTCTATACTGCAGGTGAGCCCGGTCAACCAACCGGCCTGCTCCGAAGCCAGGAAAGCGATTAAATCCGCTGCTTCCTGCGGCTGGCCTACCCGGCCGAGGGGGTGAGTGGTTTTACTGTGCTCTAAGAATTTCTTGTAGGCCTCCATATCCATCCCGCCTCTTTTATGCAAGTTAGTTTGAATGACCCCGGGGTTTACGGCATTCACACGGACACCTTTCGGTCCCAATTCTAAAGCGGCTGCCCGGGTTAATTGGTCCACACCGGCTTTACTCACACAATAGGATAGAATCCCCGGAAACGCGCGCAAACCGGTTATGGAACTTACGTTTACGATGTTTCCTTTGGCCTCGGTCAAGTGAGGCAGGGCAAGCTGCATCAGGTGGAAAACCGAGCGTAAATTCACGTCCATCATGTAATCGAAATCCTGCAGCGTGGTGGACTCGATCGTTCCCGAAGCGATGATTCCGGCCGCGTTTACCAGTACGTCCAATCGTCCAAACCGGTCGCCGCACGTTTTAATTAGTTTTTCCCGGAATAACGCGTCCGTGATATCACCGGTAAGAATCTCACAAACCGCTTTATTTTTTTTTAGGCGTATTTTTAACTCAGAGAGTACTGCTTCGTCCCGGCCGGTGAGCATCAGGCCGGCGCCGCTGTCGGCAAACCGCACTGCGGTGGCGCGGCCGATACCGCTGGTCGCTCCTGTAACCAATACAACTTTGTTATCAAACCTAATATTCATAATACCTCCGGTTCTTCGCTTTTTCCTTCACCATCAAGTGCCTGGCTGGGGCCGGCCGCAGAGGTTGATGTAAGGGCAGCAGCGGCAGTTTTTTTCCGCGTTGGTCCGGGAAAAAGCGATACCGGGATCGAATAGCTCGCGGAACACATCTATCAGTATCTGTTCATACTCATCTACCATCTCGTTGTCGATAATATCCGATTTGTCGACCCTGACAGAAATTAGATTTTGAAACATTTTTTTAAAGGGATATACAGCCAATCGATATCGGTATGAATCGCCTTTGGCCCACCTTCTCTTTAAGAGGTAGCGGTAAAAAAATAACTGGAACGCCTCGCGGCGGTCCACGGCTTGCGGGCCGGATATTTCCGTTACCGATTTTAAATTCAGCGGGTTCACTTTGCCGGTTTTGTAATCTAAAATGCGGCAGATATTCTCTTTCGTGATATCGACCCGGTCAATATGCCCGGTCAACCGGGCCGTGTAATCCCGGCCTTTAACCGAAAAGGGCAGGTAAACCTTATCGATCTTCTCCTCCAACATCAGGATTTTAAAACCGGCCGCTTGCTTCTCTTTGTCGAAGAAATGGTTTAATAATCGTTTCATCACCTCAAAGGCGATCCGGTTCCGGCCGGTAAACAGATCCCCGCTTTTTAACGATTCCCGGCACACGGTCCGGAGTACAGGCTCAACCATGTCTTTGATGGTTTCGATTTCTTTAAAAGAGAGCGCTTCACTCCGGCGGCAGTAAGGCCGGTATAGTTGATGCAGGGTTTTGTGGATAATATCCCCGATCAGGCGTTGGTCCGGGCTCTCGTATACATCCTCTTCTTCTTTGAGCTTCAGGATATGGGAAAAGTAGAACTTCAACGGGCAGGTCAAATAATCTAAGAGTGACGAGGCCGAATATTGCCGCTGTGACAACATCTCGATGATCTTTTCCGATTTCTCGACAGAAAAGGCTTTGATTTTTTGTGCGGAAAAAGAAAAATCGATTACCTGGTGGTTGATTCGGGCTTCCGGGTTCTTGCCGGCAAATTCGATTAACAATTGATCGATAAAACGGCTCTTTTCACTCTTCTCCATTCCCTTCGACTCGGTGGTATAAAAAAGCGTAACATTCTTTGAGTTTTTTATCAAGCGGTAGAAGTGGTAGGCAGAAACGGCATCCGACTCTTTGTAGGTGGGCAAGCCGGCGGCGCTTCTGACATCATAGGGGATAAACGACTGCTGACCCTTTCCCGGGGGCAGGTATCCTTCGTTTAGGGACAGTACAAAGAGGTGGTCAAAGTCGAGGGTCTGGGTTTCCAGAACTCCCATTATTTGCAAACCCTCTAAGGGTTCGCCTGTGAAAGGTATCCTGCTGTTGGTGACAATGTCGTAAAATAACCGGCGAAAGGTGGCGATATCGAATCGCAAGCCGGTTTCCTTTAATAGATCCTGCAGCCGGGTGAGAAGGGTGTAAAAATGATACAGGTATTCGTAATCGATGGAAAAGAGGTCGGGTTTGTTTTCCCGGTAAAAACTGCGAATTCCTATCGATAGCTCCAGGAAAAAGGCGATAATACTCCGGGAATCGGCCTGGATGCGGAATAGGTTCTTTAAAGGCGGGGAGAGGTCAGAGATGTCCTTTTCGCTAAGGTAAACCAGGTTCTCCGTTTTTGTTCGGTTCATTAAATCGTCGATCTTCTCCGGGGCAAAAGGTTTAATATAGGGGTGGTTCAATACCTTTTGCACATCTTTATAATAGAAATCCTTCGTATTTTCTCCCCCCCTCTCGATTACCCTGAGTTGCATGTCGATCAGGGAATTAAAGAGACTGAAGGCCGGTGTCCGGTCTAAGGGGAAACCGATGGTAATATTGACCCGGTCCACATGCCCCGGTATAGAGTTTAATACGGGAAAGAGCAGCGCTTCATCCGGCAGTACCACGGCGATATGCTCGGTGTCGAATTCGTAATTTAAAAGCTCTTGTAGTTTAATGCCTAATACCTTGGCCTGGCTTACTTTCGACTGCACGCCGATGATGTTAACGGTTTTCGCCCGGGACAACACATCCTCTACCCACTGCGCTTCCCCTTTCGACAGGGTAACTCTATTTTGTCTGAAAAAAAAACCGGCCTCCTGGTGGATATCTTCCGTGAAATAACGATCCATATCCCAGTAGATTTCCCCTTTTTCTTCCTTTAGCAGGTGGCGCATAATGGTCTCTTCCGCCGTGGTCAGGGCATTAAAACCGCAGAAGATAACCTTTTCCCATGTCTGCGTACCGGCTTTAACCAGGTCTGCTATATCCTGTGCCACTTCCCGGTAAGCCATGCCCTCGTAGGCGCGGTTTTTTTCTTTCAATACCCGGTTAAATTCCCGGTAAAGCAGGCCCAGTTCATCCCAGAAACCGGTATATTTTTTATAAATATCGGCTTTATTTTCCTCGTTTATATCCTCAACCGCCTTGTATTCTTTCAGGACACGGAAGAGTTTATCTACGTCGATGAGGTGTTTATCGATTTCATTATAATCTGCGATAATCATCTTGCCCCAGGAGTAAAAATCTTCAAATTCTTTGGGAAAACGGCGCACGTTTTTCCGGTAGATATCGTAGAGAGTAAAAATGAGTTCCAGTTGGTCCGGGATCGTCAACCCGGACAACCCGACCACAAAGTCATTAATGGAAAAAATTGCCGGTGCCCAGAGGGATGTATTTTTTTTCTTCCGGTTTTGCAGGTGACGTAGGAAATAGATGCCGGCCCGTCTTGTGGGGAAAACAAAAGCAATTTTGTGGATGTTGTTTCCATATTCGTCCAGGAATCTATCGGCGATTTTGTGTAGAAATCCCATTTTCTAGGGTGATTCGATTTTAAAATGGTTCCCGAGTAAATCTCTTGTACCCGGGGAAAGTGTTACACCGGGAGACAGGTAAACCGGGATAGATAAATAGCGGTCTCTCCGTTTGTCATCAGGATCACTACTCAATCGTTTCACCAGTTCTTCGACTTCACTATCTCCTGCATTTTCGATGCGGATCTCGTCAAAATCAAGGGCTTCTTTTCTTTTGAGCCAGTTTACGGCCAACACGTCCCCTTCCTGCAGGTAAGCCTCTTCACTATTCCGATCAAGCAGTATCACGATTTTTTCTATCTTTTTCAGTAGATAGGAATTGCTGTGGCAATTCTTACACGAGTAATAGGTAATACTCCTGTGGGAGAAAACATTATTTTCATATACCGAGTATTTGATCCTATTTTTTTTGGCCCGTTGGAAACATTTTGTGCAGAAAAAACCAGGGTCTTTGTAACTCACGCTGCCTCTGATTTTTTCCAATGCTGTTTTCGCCACTTCTTCTAAGAAATTGTTTAAAAAATAGGTCAGGTGTTCCAATGCCCGGGCATCTCCTATTTCACCCAGGGCTTCGATTAATATATTCATATAAGGGTCATGAAGCTGTTGATTCTTCAAGGCTGCGATCAGGGGTTCTACTGCTTCGGGGCTGCCTATTTTCCCCAGGGTATAAACCGCGCTGCGCCTAATTTCGGGATTTTCATCTTCCAGCACGGCAACGAGAGGTTTTACTGCGTGTTCCCCGGCAGCCTGTAATTCAACCCAATCTTGCTTTGCCGTGAGATAAACGGCTAACGCGCCTTTGCCTGAAGGCTGCCAACCGATTTGCCCCAATACGTTGGCTGCGCCCTGCCTGACAAAACAATCCTTATCCGTTAATGCCATGATCAGGGATTCGGCTGCGCCCGGTTTCGATATTTTACAAAAGGCGGCAACCGCCGCTTCCCGGAGATTTTCATTTTCATCCTTCAGCGCGTTGATAAGAGGTATTTCGGCCCTTGAATCCCCGATTTTCCCCAACGCTTCGGTTGCTTCTATACGGACTTCATAAAATTTACTATTCACGGCTGCGATGAGTGGTTCAACGGCCCTGACATCTCCTATTTTTCCCAATGCTCTTGCCGCTGCTTCCCGATATATTCGCCCTTCCCAGGTGGTGTCCTGCAGCGCGTAAGTTAGGTGTTCTACCGCGGCAGAATCGCCTTTTTCACCCAAAGCATCGATTACTTTTTCCTTATCATAGCGGGAATCCCTAAGGGCAGCGAGAAGATACTTTACCGTGTCGGGGTTGACGATTCCACCAAGGGCTGTCACCGCTTCGTTTCGAACCGACGCATCCTCATCATTCAGAACATCGATGAGCGGTGCCATCGCCTGGGAATCGCCTATTTTACCTAAGGTCTCAACCGCGTTACGGCGGATAGCCGGGGTTTTATCTTTCAGAGCGGCGATAAGGGGTTCCAGCGCGTCTTTGCCTAAGGCGCATAAGGCTTCCCAATCCTCCCTGGCAAAATAGTAAAGTGCGGCTTCTCTATTATTTGCCGGTTCCCAGCCGATATTATCAAGCACTTCCGCCGCTTTGTGCCGGATTTCGTAATCATCATAATTGAGCTCATCGATGAATGTGCCTGCTGTCCGGGGGCTTGCTATCCGGCTAAGCGTATCAAAAACTTTTTCCTGGTCAATGGGATATTTCTCTTTTAGGGCATCTATGATAGGTTTCACTGCCGCCGGGTTACCCATCTTGCCTAAAGCCGCTACCGCTCCGTCACGGACCGACTGTTTCCGGTCTTTCAACGCCCGGATGAGGGGTTCTACCGCGTCCGGCCCGATAAAGGGTAGAATGTTCCACTTCTGTTTTGCTGCCGCATAGAGTGACAATTCGCTGTTATTTGCCGGTTCCCAGCCGATACGGTCTAAGGCTCCGGCCGCCTTATCCCGTACTAACGCGTCTGTATCCTCAAGGGTGGAAATAAGCGATTTTACGGCAGCGGCGTTCCCCATCTTTCCTAAGGCGTCTGCCGCTTCTTTCCTGGCAGCAGGCTCGTTGTCTTTCAATGTGTCGATCAGGGGGTGGAGTGCCCGGGCATCAGCGATGCCCCCTAAGGCACGGGCAGCGTATTTGCGTGAATCCGTGACTTCGTTACTCAGGGTGGAAATCAACAGGGCCACGGCCGGTTTGCCGATTCGTATCAATATTTCTACCGCTTCTGCCCGGGTATCCGGGTTGTCTTCCTTAAAGGCGGCGATAAGAGACGGCAGGGGCAGGCACTCTTTTTTATCACCCTGAACCTTTTGGATTGATTCATATACTTTATCTTCTGTCATCCTTTTAAGCTAACGTATTTAAGCTACCGACATAATATTACCCTTTTCTCCATCAATTTGCAAGCATAATATCATTCTCTACCGTTTTTTTAACCTTGTCCCTTATAAGCGCTTATTTCAGGATGTAATTGGGCAGGCTTAATTTCACCCATTCGTCTCCATAAAATCCTGAGTAACACTCAACTGTCTACCATTCCCGGGGGAATCTGAAAGTCAAAGAAAAGAAAAATTACAAGATTATCAAAAAATTCCGTGTTAATCCCCGGTGTTACTATTCATCGACGGGAATAGCGGTAGGTTCTGCATGTCGAGATAAATTGTGGTGTGACGGGAGTTTCGGTTACCGGATTTTGTGCAAACCGGGTGTCCGTTGGCATGATTGAACTCTTCCTTATCCAATCGTTTTGTTATTCACAATTTTTGTTGAAATTATCGCAGAAGAGAGGGACGCATATATGCGTCCAGGTAAGACAGAGGTTGAAACACAAACTTTTTTCCATTAAAATAAGACCATGAAAAAAATTATCTATCCTATCGACAATTCAAAAAAAAAGAAGTTCGAAAGCCAGGTTCTTGCCGGTTCAAAAAAAGGAAAAAAACTCTACTCTTTCGATGACCGGCATGATAAAACAATTCCGGCGCAATTTTGGTTCCAGGAATCTCATGAAGGTCTTATCCTTTTCGTGGTTTTTTACACCCTGGCCTGCCGGTGGTCGCAATGTTTAGGTTGTAATTTGCCCTCGAAAATGTCTTCTCACCATGTGGACTTCAAATCGATAATGGCCCAGGTGGACTATATTTTCGATAATGCGGAAATCGAAAGCAAAAAAGATTCCATAAGGAAAGTTATTGTCAGTAATAACGGTTCTGTGCTCGATGAAGCGACATTCTCATCCACGGCCCTGATGTATTTGCTGGGCAAGTTAAATATAAACCTGCCCAATATGTCGGCGCTGTCCATCGAAACCCGGCCGGAATACGTAGATACGGAAGAATTGGCAAT
>JAGLQA010000011.1 GCA_023137075.1 Candidatus Aminicenantota bacterium | reverse complement strand
CGGTGGAGGCATCAGGAGCAGCAGCCGCATATCCGGCGAATAGTCGACGATCCGGTGGGCCTCTCCCGGCTCGACGATCAGCATATCATCCTGATCCAATTCGTGAATATTCCCGTTAACCGAGATTCGTGCGCTGCCTTGCAAAAGGAAAAAATATTCATGCATGGTTTTGTGGAAGTGCTCCACCGGGTTTGTCTCACCGGGCTGCACGATTTTTATCTGGATGGGGAGTGTGCCGTCATTAAATAACCAATCTTTCTCTTGACTTATATTCTTCTTGATTATCATTTTTTTCGCGTCTTTTTAGATTTTCTGTTTTGAAAGATTATTAATTTTTTTTACAACTTCTGCAGTATTTTCCCGGAAAGCCCTGACCATGGCAAAGTTTTTAACACCAAGACTGCGCAATTCAGCGATATTATCCGGGTTCAAACCGCCGATGGCAACAACCGGGATTTTCACGGTGCTAATAACCTGTTTCACACATTCGATGCCGATGGGCGGGTAACTCTCCTTGGTGGGAGTCGCAAAAACCGGGCCGCTGCCGATATAATCGGCCCCGGCTCTTTCCGCTGCCGCAGCCTGTTCTAAGGAGTGCGTTGAACAACCGATTATAAAACCGGGGGGAGTTAATTTCCCGGCTTCCGCTACCGGGATATCATCCTGTCCCAAATGGACCCCATCGGCCTTCACCAGCAGGGCGATATCGATATAATCATTTACGATAAACAGGGTTTCGTTTGTCGCGGTTATTTTCCTGATCGCACGTGCCCTTTTTAATATTTCATTCCTGCAGGATGTTTTATCCCGGTACTGTAAAATTTTTGCCCCGGCTTTACAGGCTTTCCGGGCAATCTCGATATGATCTCCGCCGGTGATTACATACGCGCCGAATTCACCCCGGTTTTTTAAGCCGGTTCTTTCCCGGTCCCGGCCATTCAATGCCGTTTGCAAAATGGCCCGGTGACTTTTAAAGGCCACCGGTGGGGCCTGGTCCAGCTTGAAATACGCTGCTTGAACACAATCGTCACCGGCTGTAACCGTTCCTTGTGCGTTTTTTATTACATAACCGATAACCAGCACCCAGTTGTGAATGGGGCTCTTGCTGGGAAACACTCCGACCAACCTATCGACTTCGGCTTCGAGACCGGTCTCCTCCCGCAGCTCCCGTAAGCAGCCCTTCTCCGGGGTCTCAGCCAGCTCGATAAATCCCCCGGGCAGGCACCATTCCCCTTTTTTAGGTTCCACTTTTCGCTTGACCATAAGTATCTCATCGTTATCATTAATCAAAACCGCGGCAGTGGCAGGTAAGGGATTTTCATAGATCGGTTTCTTACACCGGGAGCAGAATAAACGGGTCCTACCGTCAACATGTTTTTTTGTAAGTTCTCCGGCACAAAAATGGCAGTATTTTTTTATATTCATGAATTCAATTTTTTTATTAATTCAAGGGCCACCTTTTCACCTGAGAGCAGCATGCCGCCGAAAATCGGGCCCATCCTGGGAGCGCCTTTGGCCGCATTGGCTGCCATCCCGGTAACATAGAGGCCGGGATATATCTCGGATGCGTTATCTATCGTAAGTTGCTCGCCCCGGTCTGCCCACATGGACCGTTCTCCTACCACGCTGCCGGTGGAGGTGTCTAACTCAGCATCCATTTTCCTGGCAATAATGGCACATACTTCGGCGGGGTGACCCGAACCGTCTACCAGGTAACGGGCCCTGAAGGTCAGGGGATCGACATGCAGCCCGGCATGCTCGACCGGGGTCCACTGCAAGACAAGACCACTGACCCGTTTTTTATTGCCTTCTTCCCGGAACATCACATCCACCACTTTTACCAGGTTAAAAATTTTTGTTCCGGATTTGACACAATTGGAAATCAGGACCGATGTGGATTCGACACTATCGGCTGTATAATAACCCTCTTCATATTTCTTGTAAGGGATGCCCATTTTTTGCATAAGCGGAAGGGCGGATTGCTGAACCACGATCTCATTAAACATCATGCCCCCGCCCCACATGCCGCCTCCGGGCGCCAGTTTGGACTCAAAAACCGCTGCTTTTATGCCCTTTTCACCGAGAATCGCGCCGCACACTAAGTTAGAAGGCCCGCCCCCCACCAAAGCGACATCCAATTCCAGGGCGTCGAGCAGTTTTTTATAGTATTCTTCAATAATGGCCCGCGACACTTTGATATCATCTAACTTCATTTTGCCTCCTTTTTCTACTTTTTTGAGA
>JAGLQA010000109.1 GCA_023137075.1 Candidatus Aminicenantota bacterium | reverse complement strand
TGCCCCTTATGCCCCTTTGGTGCCCCTTTGGCGATCCGGTAGAATACACCCTTTCCAGTGGTTCCCTCCTTCTCGAAGAGACGCAGAGACGTGAGATGTTTCAGATCCTTCGATGCCGTTCGTTTGGCGACTCTAAAAAGGACCTGGTACTCGGAGTTGGTGATACTTCGATGTGATTTGAGGTGCCGAACGGCCGCTCGTTGGCGGTCATTGAGATCAAACTCGTCCAATCGCTGATCGGTCAGCCAATTGCGCCAGATCGTAACGCTGAATTGCTGGTTCAGCTGTTCAAACACAGGCTCAGGCAAATTTGCCTTCCGACACCACTTGACTACGTTCTGGGTGCCATACCCGAGCTGGTTGATGTAACCTGCCAGGAAGAAGGGTCGAGCCAGGAAAGGGTTCACAGGAATGGACACGTGTTGCTTAGTCAGGTCACTAATGGTCAATGGTTCGGGCAAGCCTCCAGGATTGATCACTTCAACCCGATCTGCAAAGAGTGCAATCTGGACGGAGCCGGTCGATTCATAGTCACGGTGGACGACCGCGTTGACGATGATCTCCGTGATTGCCTCGTTCGGGATTTCCATCCGCACCTCCGCGACCGGTCCCTCCTGCCGGCCACCGACGGACCGATTGAGCTTCGACAGAACGAAGTTAACTGCCTCATCAACCTGTTGGAACAGGGTGCCACCAAAAACCTGATGGTTCGGAATGGGGCGGGCCACTTCCGTCCCGTAGTAGTGGGAACACTTGACAACGGCACTCGGGCAGAATCGCTGTGGCTCGGTTCCGAAGAGCATCAAGGCAGCATTTAAGAGACGGGTACCGTCCTTGAGGACCAACTGCTTCAAAGTGTCGTCGACGCTGTCTCTGCCGGAAAAGGTGTAATCTCGCTCATGTTTGGCCCGCTCAACGAACCAGGCAAGGGAGTCTTTGGAAATATCCGCAATCTCGGCTCCATTAGCGTGGGCGATGTAAAACGGCGTATGCTTATTCATTTGCCGATTCCTCCCATTTTGGATTGATTCTGCTGCCAGAAGAGAAGACTCTGCATCACTTTCAGTTTCAGCTCATCCAGAGAATTAAAGGTGTCGTAGGTCACAGCCTCTTTAGCCTTGGCGATCAGTTCGGCCATCTTCTTCGCCTGTCGAGCGCGCGGAGCAAGTTGTTTGAGATAAACAACACGATCCTTCCCAAGCTCTGTCGCATAGTCAAATTCGTGCTCTGTTGCAGAAATACCGTCACCGTCGGGCATACCATAGGTTTTTCCAAACAATCCGAGGTAGATTTTGCATTCCTTGACTTTGTCTCGGTAATTGTTTTGCGGATTTTGTTGATTGGCAGGTAGGTTCTCAAAAAGAAATACGTCGAAATACTGCTTTAAATAAGGGTCTGTCAGAACAAAGTAACAGAGATCTTTGCGCTCTCGGGCAAATTCTGGTTGTGGGCTACTGACAAAGATAAGGTTCATGCGGTTACGCCTATATCGGTGATAATCTCATTCAAAGCATTGTCTGTCTCAAGCGCCTCGGCTTCTATGGCGGGTACGAAATACTAAACGAATTTCGGGTCTTTATTGAAATCGAGGCAGGCTACCGCCGCTAGGTATGCCTAACTAATCGAAAATTTAATTCCTGCTTCATGTCAATTCAAGATCAGATCTTCATTTCCGCTGATTTTCCGGCTCTTTCTAATCACTCGAAAATTATAAATAGCATAGATAAAAAATAAAGTCAAAGGAAAAATAAATAATTCTTCAATTATTCTCTTCTGAGCTTTATTACTGATAACTGAGAATATTCATAAATAAAACTTCATATATTTTCGGTAAAACTCGACGGTACGTCTTATGCCCTCTTTTAATGAAATCTCCGGTTTCCAGTCGATGATTTTTTTTATTTTGCTTATATCGGCCACAAAATCTCCTGTTTCCACATTGATATAATGATCCGGCCAGGGGACATGGGTAATAGAACCGGAGCCGGCAATATCCACGATGGTCTTGGCCATCTCCTTAAAGGTGGTACCCTCTCCTGAGCCCAGGTTAAAGACTTCGCCATCCGCAGCGGGTTCTATACCGGCCTTAACAAAGGCGTCGGTCAGGTTATCGATGAACAGGTAATCCCGCACCTGGCTGCCGTCGCCGAATATGGTGATTCCTTTGTTTTCGATAGCCAGGCGGGTAAACCAATTCACGATACAATACTTATGATGTTTGACCTGACCCCGGGGGCCATAGGGATTTGTAATGCGAAAGATAACCACCGGGATGCGGTAAATTCGATGATAAAAAAGATATAGATTCTCGGCGGCGGATTTATTCAATGCATAGGGACTGAGGGGTCGCTGCGGATGATCTTCCGCCACGGGGATCTTTTCTACCTTGCCATACTGCATGCGGGTACCGGAATATAGTATCTTGATGAGGGGATTCACCTTCTTTGCTATTTCCAGTACATTCAGGTGACCGATATAGTTGATCTCGGTGTCTAAGAAAGGATTCTTTATACTATCGTTATGGCTGACCTGCCCGGCCAGGTTAAAAATAATCTCACTCCACTCTACTAATGGAGTCATCTTTTCTTTATCGCGAATGTCTGCCTGGTAAAGGTTAATCTTTTCTTTAACATCCTTTATATTGAAATCATTTGCGCCATAGGGTTTTATCCGGGCATCGACTATGCGTACTTCTGCCCCTAATTCCACCAACCGGTGGGCAATACTGCTGCCGATCATTCCCATTCCGCCGGTAATGAGCACTCGTTTGTTTTTATATTGTTCTAACATTCTTGATAATATTTTAATAATTGGCGATTTAATATTTTGATATCGAAGTGTTTTTCTATAAAAGCTCTTCCTTTTCTTCCCATTTCCGGCCATACTCCGGGATGTGTAATGAGGTACTCTAAGCGTTCACGCAGCGCTTCGATGTCCTTTTCCGGGATCAGGAAACCCGGCTGCCCCTCCGCCACGATCTCAGGTATGCCGCTGTGCAGCGTGGAAATGACAGGGAGGCCTACAGCCTGGGCTTCCAGTAGGACCGTGGGGGTGCCTTCCTGGTCACCATCCCGGGCTGTTACACTGGGAAGGAGGAATATATGCGCTCTTTCATATAAAGCGACGAGTTCTTCCTGGTCTACCGGCCCCACAAACTCCACATATTCAAGCACCTGCAAATCCGCAGCTAAGGAAAACAATTTCTCTCGCAAAGGGCCGTCTCCCACAATAAGGTAATGAATGTTTTTGTGATGCCGGCTCAGCATACCGATGGCCTTAATGCCGTATTCGAAACCTTTCTTCTCGCACAACCGGCCCACGTGCAAGATGTTGATGGTACTGCCGGGTTGAAAGGTTCTACTTGTGAAGCGATACTTTTCCAATTCTATTCCCACCGGGTGAACCCGGATTTTCTCTATCTCGCAGCCATAACCGGTTAACTTCTTTTTGAAATAACCGCAAATAGGCAGAAACAGGTCCCCAACTGCGAAGAGCCTTTTGTATACTCCTGTTCCCTCTTGCAGGATATGGGAAGTTAGATCATAGCCATAAAAGGTGGTCAACAATTTTCCCCGGACACCTAACTCTTTCAAGAACGCCCCGATATTCCCATTTGGTCCAAAATGGCAGTGGATGATATCGAAGTTATTTCCTTTGTCGAGGAAGGGGGTAACATAGTAGAATAGATTCAATGACAACGCTTCCTTCCCGTATTTCATTACATTTAAAGATTTTACTAATTTCCCCGGCCCCTTATGGAAATTTTTCAGGAAGAGAAAAATCGCTTTTACAATGCGAAGTACTTTGTTCAAAGGGATAGAGAAGTAGTGGATTCTCTCGCTTAACCGGTATTTCAAAAAATCAGGGTGAACTTTCTTCTCACCGGGATTTTTCCCGGCAAAAACCTGCACATCATGTCCTGCATCCAACAGGCCGGTCACCTGGTTCTGGATAAAAGTGGCCGACAGCGCGGGAAATAGCCCGACAATAAAAGCGATTCTCATTTGATGTTTTCGTTTATAAATGAAAGATAGTATCGGTAGGCGTCGATATAGGTGTCGTATGAATAGGGAACAGGCCCGGGATTTTGTGAAGGCCAGGTGATATGACCGCCGTGCAATTTTTCCCCGATCCGGCCCCTCAGGTCCGTATTCTTCTTTATTATTGCAGGATTATAATGCCGATAAACCTGCTGCCAGATTTCTTGCGAGTGGTAGGGCGAGATTAGGGGACAGCCCACGAAATTTTTAAAGGTTTGGTGATAATTTCCCTGCCATGAACAGGCGCGTGTCATATGTATTTTAAAATATTTTTTTGTTATATGCTCCCGGTACTCCTCTTTAAAGCTGTATATGGTGTCGCCGGTGGTGCCGGTCCAGAAGATGCATTTTTTATCGAATTTCGCCGCAATCTCTTTTAGGTACGGCAGCCAGCGGATATGTCTCAGGTCGGAGTAGAGATCGCTGCATACTATTTTTCTTTTTATATCTTCGTCAGATTCTTCATTACGGTTATCATGCCTGAACATCCGGTTGACAGCGACGCCGTTTTTTTCGACCCACTCCCTGACCAATGCATAATTCGGCTCAGCGCTGAAAATATGCCATTTGTTTTTGTTTTTTTTGGGAATAAGCGCTATCAATTGACTATCTTTACCCCCGGTGAGGATGATATGATCAAAGCCGGGACACTTCATCTCGACATCGTTTACAAACTTTTTTAGATAATAGACACTTTTATCGATTAATTCTTCTTCGTTTTTCAGGGTATAATCAGGACTGAAAGTATTTTCTTGGGATTCGTTCGTCACAATCTCGAAGGGCCTTAATTTTTTTACTCTTTTATCTATTGTCTGAAAAGATTCATGCCAGTTTTTATTGACCTGGAAGATACCCAATGAGAGTGAGTGGTTTAATTTGTTGATTCTCCACAAGAAGCTCGAAAATAATTTCTTTAAAAGAGGAGGTTTCAGGAAATCCGGCGGATTAAAATTATTGTTGTGTTCAAATCCTTTACTATTAAGTATTAAAGAAGTTACCGATGTTGAGATTCTTATTTTTCCCTTTGATTTTATATAATAACAGGGATACATACCGGCGCCCACGTCCTCGATGAATTTTACTTCAAGAATGTGTTCGGCGGGAAAGTCTAAGTGAAACTCTAAACTTGTGATTTTTCCTTTGATCATTCGAAGTCTTCTATTTTCCGAACCACCTGCTGAAGTATGCGGCCAGGAGTTTTCTCGGCAAACTGGACCTTTTGAACCGCGAAGGGATAGGCGTCACATCAAATTTTACCCCTTCTTTTTTATATAGTTTTTTAACTCTTTTTAATATATTCTTCTTCACGCCATCGGAAATAGCCTGCAAATAAACATGGGTGAGGTTCGCACACATCATCTTGTGACCGGGAAAGCCCGTTTTTTCAAGAATAAATCCATCCCCGAGTTCACGATTCAATTTTTTATAATATTTTATTTTGCTTTCCATCATGCGGATGTGATCGAAGTTCATGCTCTCCGCGTGGATCCTGTAAAATCCGCCTAAAAAGGGGAAATATTTAAATGCCACTCCGCCGGCGGCAATAAGGCTGAGTAAGCAGCGGTCTTCATTGGCTTTAAAGTCTTCGGGAAAGAGACCGAAACGGCCGAAAATTTTTTTTTTTATGAGTAATGAATGGATGGGGGTAGGATAAAGGTTCCAGAGGTTATAGTAATGAGGGAATATATCTGTTATCTCGCCGACGTTCCTGGGAGTGATTTTTTTAGAATCATTAAAATAGCGTGCAATTTCGCAATAGCTGATATCAGCCTGGTTTTCTACAGAGAATTCTAACTGGAGTTTGATCTTATCTTTTTGTAAAAAATCGTCGGCATCTAAAAACTGTATGTAATCTCCTGAAGAGTGTTCGATACCGGTATTCCTGGCGCCTGCCAGTCCTTTGTTCTCCCGGTTTATGACGATAATATCGTCTTTGTATTTTTCCAAAATGGGAAGGGGATTATCTGTAGAACCATCGTTAACGACAAGGGTTTCGAGATTTTTATAGGTCTGGTTTAAAATACTCTCGATTGCCTCTGCCACATATTGTTCCTGGTTATATAAGGGAATGATGACGCTGACTTTTTTGCTAAGATTTTTTTTCGTCATTGAATAATTAATTATGCTGGTTTTGGTCAGGCCCTGTTTGGCCGCCCGGAGCAGACTAAGTTATAATTTTTCTCTTTACTCCTGAAACGATTTCTTTCAATAGAAGTATCTTTGATCTAAAGCGCAGATTCATGAAATAGTATAAGAACCTGTTGAATGATAAATTTCTAAAGAAGGAATATAATAGTTTTCTTATTTTGTCCTGCATTGCTTTTTTTATCTTTCTCTTTTTTAACCCGGTATTTCTTATAATATGGGCTTCTTTTAATAATAGATTTTTGTTTATTTTTTCAAGTAATAGGATTGTTTTCTGTAAGTCGCTTATATTATCGATTTCACCTGTTTGCAATAAGCCGGTCTCTTTTTCGGAAATTTTCATCCCTGCTAAGGATTCCAATCCCGGTTTTACTAAATCCGTTACTATTTTTTCCTGCTCTGTTTTCCATTTATAAGAGATGTTTTTTTCATAATCCCGCCATTTAAGCAGCAGCCTGTCTACCTGGCATATTTTCGTGACTTTTGACAACCGGTGCCATAGCTCGAAATCCTGGGCCCGCTTTATGTTTTCATTATATCCCCTTGATTTCAAAATCAGGTCTCTGTGAAACATGACTGCCGAATGAGCTAAACAGTTGCGAAAGTTCAACTTATAATAAATATCTTCGGGCTTAAGGGGAGTGCTCCATTCTCTCAGGTTATTGCCCTGTTCATCGATTACCTGCACCCAGCCGGTCACGACTCCCACATCGGGATTGTCTTGCAAAATCTTATATTGGATTTCCAGGCGTTGGGACAAGGAGAGATCATCCGCATCCATCCTGGCAATATATTTACCTGTTGCCTCTCTTAAACCTTTATTCAGGGACGCGGTTAAGCCGGTATTTTTCTCGTTACTTAGCAGCCGGATGCGCGGGTCCTTATAGGAGAGAATAATCTCTTTTGAAGAGTCGGTGGAGCCGTCATCGATAACCAGGAATTCAAAACTGGCAAAGGTCTGGGACAAAATACTCTCTACCGCTTCCCTCAGGTGTGAAGCGGCATTATAGACGGCCATTAAGACCGTTATTTCCGGTTCTTCCATGCTGCTCTGTCTAAGAGATTTTTGCGAGCTGTCTCAAAACAACGGGTGAACACAAGGTTCACCCCTACGACCGACGCAAAATCCTTTGTAGATTTTCTACGGTTCTAAAATAGGTGGTGGATTTCGGGTCAAATAGTTGGTTGACATCTTACTCTTTTATTTTGCTGCATTCTTTGAAAAACTCATAAAATTGTTTGCGATCCACTCGACCACATCCTCGTCCTTCATATACTGCCTGATTTTTCCGGATAAATCACTGTCGTATTTAAAATCCATCTCTGCAAATAAATTTATCCAGAATTCGAGGGGTTGTTCATTAATATGGCCCACACCGCCCTGGCCTTCAGGTGCGGCGGTAAAAAGGACCGTATCGCTGTAAGCGGTACAATTTTTCACCAATTGTCTCGAATATTTCTTTTTTATATGTTCTGCGACCTCGAAACATAAGACGGTGTCGAATTTTTTATTTACATGCAGCGGTTTTGTCACATCCGCGTAAAATACGGTAATCTCCGGCGCTGCCATGTGAATACCCTCAACGCTTGAATCGCATCCTAACACGTCTTTGCCCATTTTGTTTAATTCCCGGAGATACAGCCCCATTCCGCAGCCGATATCGAGTATGGTCCGGAATTTATAATATGAAGCGATAATGCGGCCAACTTTTTGTGAGGATAAAATTTTACGTTCGTTGGCGTCGTTGAAAAAATCGGAGTCGTAAATTTTGCGCCACATGCAATGTGTTACGAAGGGTATATTCCACTTCAGGAGAAAATCATAAAAATATTTGTGACGGTCGTAATCTCTTTTTTTCATTTTTACTCTAATAGCCCGCTGCGTGGGCACCCATAGAAGGGTGATCAACCAATTTTCTCGATCAGGTCTTTACGTTTAATTATTTTAGATAGATACCATTTGATGACAGCCGGCGGATGGTTCTGGACACTCGGTAAAATATCGGAGTCCCCGCATAAACCGTTGGGGTACATACATTCGCCCCGTTTAATTTCCTTTAAAATCCGGCGGGGATTTTTCTCCCAGATTTCGTCGAAATCTTTTTCACGCAGGTTACCTAAAATTCGATCCGGGGATAATTTGAAATTACAGGGATACACATCGCCTTCAGGATCGATGTGCACGATTTGCCGGCCGGCATAACAGGGCATTATTCTCTTATGAATGATACTGTCGTAGAGGTAAGAATGAGTAATCCCCGTCGGTAAATAGAACAGGTTTTTCAACTTACCCTTAAAATTGTCCTGGAAATCGAACCTTCTTTTTATGTAATCCCTGAACACTTTTTCCATTCCGGGCTGCCAGAAGACCAGGTCTTCGTCGGTAATCCTGAACCTGTCGTTCATGACTGTCCAACATATGTAGGCATGGGTGCCCAATTTTTCGGCAAAGTTCTGGACCCACTCGAAATATTTCGCATTTTGTTTACAAAAAGTAAAACTGACGGCACAATTGACAAGGTCTTTTATTCTATGATAGGTTTCGACAACTTTTTCGAAGCTGCCTTTTATCCCACGTGTTTCATCGTGAATTTCCGGCGGCCCGTTAATACTTAAGCCCACTAAACCGATGGTAATATCGGGATTATCTTTTAATATTTTCTTGAAAATCTCTTCTTCGAGTTCCGGGTTCATCCCGTGGGTGGTCATATTGATAACAGCCGATGGTATGTTTTTATGAAGGACCGATATGACCTCGGGAAGATCGCCGCGTAATGTAGGCTCTCCACCGCTTAGGGTAATATATTTCACATGACGGAAATATTTCGACCTGGAAAATTTATCGATTTCATCGACGCTTAAATCATTCTTGCCGGCATCTTTTATTTGCCATATCGAACAGGTGATGCATTTTGAATTGCACTTCCAGGTGGTCGTAAATCGCAGACCAAAAATCCGGTCCCTCCTATTAAATACATAGCGCAGCCAGTTTTTATATCGTCTTGAAATCATCGTGTTCCTCCGGGAAAATTATTTATTTAACCCATCTCTATCATTCTATTTAAACACATACTCTACGTCCAGGAAATTCTTTCCCATAGAATAATCGATACCCTTGAACTCTACCGGGATTCTCCACCAGAACAATTTCGCGGTCCTGTTTTTTTGCCAAATCGATATCGCTACTTTGGCCATGGCATTATTTACCGGGATATTTTTTATAGTTACCTGCAATTCATGTTCGCCTTTTAAAAGACTCACTTTTTTACCATAGGCTTTGTTGGTCGCTTGAAAGTATAAGTTGGGATCGTTATTGGTATAGATACCGACGTCTATCTCGACTTCTTCGTAATCTACCGATGATCGGAATTGTAAGGCAGCCTGGAAAGACTCTCCCGGCAAAAATTCCCTCTTATTTATTTTGACATTAAAAAAAACAATCGCATCATTACCGTTCAATATTTTTTCTACAGCCGATTCTTTAGTGGAGATGAAAAATTTTGTATATTCTCTTACGCCCTCGTTCGTATTATTAAAATATTCCGCTCTCCCGTTTTTTAAAACAATCGCTCTATCTGAAAAGACGGAAATCATATGCATGTTATGAGAGACCAGCACGGTTGTCGTTCCTTTCTGTTTGAGCTCCCCGATTTTATTAAAGCATTTACTTTGAAAACCGGAATCTCCTACGGCTAAAATCTCATCTATCAATAAAATATCGGGTTCGCAGTGGACGGCGATGGCAAAACCCAACCTGACAAACATACCGCTGGAGTAATGTTTTACCGGCATGTCGATAAAATCGCCGATATCCGCAAATTTAACTATTTCAGCGAACTTCCTGTTTATCTCATCTTTCGACATATTCAGGATGGCGCCGTTAACATAGATATTTTCTCTCCCGGTCAGCATCGGATGAAAACCTGCCCCTACTTCGATCAAAGCGCCTACTCTACCGTTGATAGAAATTTTTCCTTTATCCGGCCAGAATATCCCGTTCAGCATTTTTAAAAGAGTCGTTTTTCCTGAACCGTTCGGGCCAATAACACCGAGGACTTCGCCTTTTTTTAATTCAAAGGAGACATTTTTAACTGCCCAGAATTCGTTTTTCCTCAATTTACCGGGACGGGAACTCAGGCCCAGGATATTCCGGCTAATGTCTATTATCCCGTAAAACATCGAGCGCTTCAGGGACTTGCAATATTTTTTCGATACCTTATCAAGTTTAACAGCAATATTTTCATCCATTGCTAAATCCTCTCCGTCACTCTCGTCTCAGCGAGGTGAAATACATACAGGCAAAATATAAAAACAAAGAAGGAAATCGTGACGGAAATCCAAAAACCTTGCCATTCTGCCGAGTGCCCGGTTAATATAAGGTCCCGGGGCACCGAGACAAGATAAAATAGGGGATTATACCTGGTAATATGAGCAAGAATACCGCTGGTTGGTTTCGAGTACAGGACAGGAGTTAAAAACATAAAAAACGTCATAAATATCGCAATAATATTTCCAATATCTCTCATAATACCATTCAAGATCGATAAAATAAATCCGCATCCGAGGGTTAAGAGAAGAACCGGTAGTATAAGAATTGGGAATAATAAGATTGCCGCAGATGGGGAATAACCGTAATATAAAAAAAGAATACCTGCCAAAAAAAATTGAATAAGGAAAGATATGAGTGATTGGCCAAGTGAAGCTATTACCAGTGATTTTTTAGAAAAATTTATTTTCACTATCATGGAACCGGCTTTCACCAATGAATTTGAACCGGCAATGAGTCCGGCAGCAAACAACTGCCAGGTTGCCATGCCCAATACAGCAAAAATAGGATAGGGTACATCGAGCCGGCCAAGATTGAATATACCGGACCGGTTCAGCAAAATGAAAGTTCCGATGCTAATAAGAGGAATTATAATTGCCCATAAAATCCCGATAAAAGATTGTTTATAAATTGCCAGGAAATCCCTCTTGAAAAGCTGGTAAATAAGCCAGCGATTTTGCTTTAACTCTAAGAAAATCACCTTAAATAAGGAAAAGTAACCTTGTTTTATTGCATTATCCGGTTCATAGGTTTTAATTTCAGTGTTATTTTTTTTCATAAGCAGCACATCCGGGCAGGCTTCCGCCCATAGACAGGGCAAAGCTCACCGGGCTAAATTCAACCATTATTTAAATAGTACTACCGCAACCTCTGCAAATCCTTGATACGACTTGAAAATTTATTATACCATGAATGTAATAAAGTCCTCAACGGCTCCCCGCATCGCGGTTGTTTTTCTTTTTATCTTTATTTCTAACGATAACGATTACTTTCTCATTTTTTTTCATCAGCCAGAGTTTTTCCCTGGCTTTTCTCTCTAAGGCAAGAGGATTATCATTTAATTCAGCGATTTCCTCTTTTAATTTTTCTTTTTCTCTTTCGAGCTCGGTTATATTCGCTTTTAAATTTTCAATCCGATCCTGTGCTTTGATTATTTCGATGATACCGCTGTCACCGAAAAAGAAACTCAAGATTAATATAAAGATAAAGAGGGCAATCAGCATTAAAAAACCCTTTGACTTAAAAAAATTTAAATTTTTTCTACTGTTTTTCAATTAAACCTCGCCCGATTTTTATTAAATCTCTCGCTCTTTTTAATACCTTTGCCTCGGCATATATACGGATGGTGTCGCTTGTGCCGGATGCCCTTAACAAAAGCCAGCCATCGGCAAATAAGAATTTTATACCGTCTAAATAATCGATATCATTTAGCGTGAAATGATCAAAGGAATACTTTTCCTTCTTCGCGGATAGCAGTTTCCGGTAATTTTGCTCCCTGGTCTTGTTTTTGCTAAAGGCAACCTCAAGGTTGTATAATTTGGGGAATCTGCGGTAGAAGTTTTCCAGTATCGAATCGCTGTCCATTTCATAGTATGCCAGCATTTCCGTAACCAGCAGGCAAAAA
Organism: Candidatus Aminicenantota bacterium; assembly: GCA_023137075.1. Taxonomy (GTDB): domain Bacteria; phylum Acidobacteriota; class Aminicenantia; order UBA2199; family UBA2199; genus JAGLQA01. The sequence goes on along the minus strand of JAGLQA010000109.1, from coordinate 1,022 downwards.
AGAATGCCGTCTTTTACATTGACCGTGCTGTTTAAGGACGCACCGTTAGAGCTTTCGACGGCGACAAAGGCCTTTTTTGCCGATAATACGTCCGCCAGGTATTTAAATCCCACGGGTGTGGTATATACTTCCCGGCCATAATACTCTGCTACATTCCCGATGTTATCGGTTGCCGAGATGGATTTTACAACGCCGCCCTCCATCTTTCTTACGGTGATAAGATATTCTATTAAGGGCGGCATGATTAAATTCGCATTCATGAACCGCCCCCGAAAATCGATTATGCCGAACCTATCACCGTCAATATCCGTGGCTAACCCGATATCGGCCCTGTTTTCCACGACCAACTTCGACAACTCTTTAAGACTCTCCTTATCGCAGGAAGAGACAATACCTTCAAAGGGCGAATTGGGGAAATTATGAATCGTTTGAATGTCGATTTCATTTTTAATGAATACATAATCTAAATATTCACGTGAGGTGCCGTATAAATTATCGACAATAATTTCTAACCCCGAATCTTTAATTAATTTAAAATCGATTAAACTTTCAATATAATCGATATAAGGTCCCTGGACATCGATATTGTTTATCAGGTCTTTATCCGCGTATTGGGGCTTATATACGAAATCTTTAGAGATATTATCTATCTCCTTCTCAATTAAAAAGGTTTCGGAAGGCAAAGCCGGCACCCCACGGCTGCTGAACACCTTGATGCCGTTATAAATGGGCTTACTGAAACTGGCGGTAATATTAATACCGCCGATAAAACCATTGCGGATAATAGCCAGTGATATGGGAGCAAGCGGAACATCCCTATCAGGTATATAGGTGGTGATTTTTTCTAAAGAGAGTATTTTGGCTGCCTCCAGGGCAAATTTTTTGGATAGGAACCTGGTATCAAAATTGACAATCACACATAATTTTTTTGCCTTTTTTCTCTTTTTTAAGAATGAGGCATAGCTTTTGGCAAAAATTCTCACGTTTCTGAAAGAAAAATCTTTTCCCATCCTGGCTCGCCA
>JAGLQA010000108.1 GCA_023137075.1 Candidatus Aminicenantota bacterium | reverse complement strand
TCCTTGGGCGACTTGTAAAAGACCGATGCGAAAACAAGTTTTACGGCATTGGCCAATTGGATCAGACGATAGGTTAAATTGGGATGATTGTTGGGCAGCATGAAGGTGGAATAAAGGCCGGCAAAAGGAAGGGTTTGCGAATCCTCGAGAAGACTCGAAGACCTGACCGCGATGGAGTAATGAATGTTTTTTAACAGGGTTTTTAGGTCATTATTCAGACTAACCGGCAATTTCGCCCTCAAGAACTTTTTCGCAATCCGGTCGTTATCGGATTCTAAGATAGCAAATTCCTGCAGGTTATTGCTGCTGATAAACTCCTCGAAAACCTCGCTGCAAATCACGAAGGTATGCGGTGTTTTTATCTCCACATCCGGGAACCTGTCGGGAACCCGGTTCCGGAAGAGGAGCGTATTCAGGAAGGCAATCCCCCTGGCTTTTCCTCCTAAAGAACCGTTGCCTAACTTGATAAAAGAATTCTTCAAATCAAACCGGGTTTTCCCGAAATCGGAAATAACACCGTATTGATTTCGATTAATCAACATATTGATTTTGTCGAAGGTAAATTTTCGAATGGCCGCGATACTCTCAAAATCGGAGATCTTTACCGGTCTTAATTCGTCGGCCAGTTGAAATTCCGTTCTGGCCCGCAACCAGGTAGAGATATGGTTCCGCCGGGCATGAAACCTGATGCTCTCATCCGGTACGATTTGAATCATTTTTACAAATTCCGAAAGATTCTTAGCCCGGCCGATCTCTTCACCCCGGGCATTCCGGAATACGAAGTCGCCAAAGCCGAAATTTGAGATAATAAACTCATGCAGCTCCTGCAGCAGGTTGTCTGAATTTTTGTCTAAGAAGTCCAACCCGTTTTCCAGGGCAGCGTCTTTGTTTTTCAGGTCGGACGACTGCAGCAGGATAGGGAGATCGGAAATTTTCTTTCGCACCGACACGGCAAACAGGAAACCGGCATTGGCATCCATTTCTTTCTTCCTGGGGAAGCGGACATCGGATATGATCCCTAACAGGTTCTCCTGATACTTTCTTAAAAGTTTTTTGCCCTCTTCATAGGTTTCCGCCAGCAGTATTTTGGGTCTGGCCCGCATCCTGAGTAAGCGGTGCAGGTCATTCACCCCTTCGGATATCAGCATCCGGGTCTGGGTCATTATTTCCGTATAAATCATGGGCAGGAATACGGAATAAAATCGCGGTGAATCTTCGATGATCAGAATTACCCGAACGCCTAAGTTCGTATCGTTGTCGACATTTTTTTGATCTTCGATGTATTTTATGATTGCCAGCAATATCCGGGTATCCCCGGCCCAGTAGAAAACCTTATCGATACTCCTGGTTTCCCGCAGTGCAATTAGAAGCTTAATATCAACCCGGTCATAGGTCAGCAGAACTACCGGCATGCCGGGTTTTAATTCTTTTACCCGTTTCCCGAATTCCATGGGATTCATATCTATGATGCGTGCCATGGTGATAATTAAGTCATAGTTGCCGCTTTTTAATGATTTCAAAGCCTCTTCGGCGCTTGAAACCCTGGTAATTCTGGGAATAAACCGCAAATTCAGATCGATATATTCGCTGAAGATTCGATCCGACAACCTGCCGTCTTCTTCCAGCACAAAGGCATCGTAAAAGCTGGAAACCAATAGAATCTCCCGCACCCTGAATTTGATCAGGTCGCGGAAAATATCAAAATGGGGTTCATAATCCCGCATTGCTGTAAATCTATCATCGTTTATCACATTCATAGTAGTGAATAATAATCCAAAATCGCAAAAATTTCAACCCGGGGCAATTGCCAATTAATAACCGATATGATAATATTTAGCGGCTATGCAGGAAATCGAAATCATCGGCGCGAAAAAAAATAATTTAAAACAAATCAGCCTGAAGATACCGAAAAGGCAACTAATAACCATAACCGGGGTATCGGGATCAGGCAAGTCCACGTTGGCCTATGACACCCTCTTCCAGGAAGGGCAGCGGCGCTACTTAGAATCTCTCTCCACCTATGCCCGGCAGTTTATTAAAGCCGTGGAAAAACCCGAGGTTCAGTCAGTACGGGGAATCTCACCGACCATAGCCATCGACCAGAAGCATGCGTCTTATTATTTTAATTCCACGGTGGGCACTATTTCGGGAGTGAATCAATACCTGCGCCTGCTCTTTGCCAGGACTGCCGAGGCTCAATGTCCGGAGTGCGGCAAGAAGATCGATCGATATTCCCTGCCAAAGATCCTGGATTATATATTTGAGAAATTTTCCGGGAAATTGGTCTATCTACTGGCGCCGGTGGTGAAAAACAGGAAGGGAAATTACCGGGCCCTGTTTGAAAAATATTTAAAAAGGGGGTTCCTGAAAGCAGCGGTGGACGGCGAACTCCATTATCTCGACTCCATTCCCGCTTTAGACAGGAATGTCAGGCATAATATTTCCATCTTAATAGATGCCGCTAAAATAGAAGAAAAAAACAGGAACCGTATAAAGGAGAGTATTGCCCTGTCGGGTTTCGAGAGCAACGGTGAAATTTTCGTGCGCCACGACAATGAAGAATACTTTTTTTCGCATAAACTCTACTGCCCGGACTGCGGCATTTCGCTAAAAGAACCGCAGCCGGCCACATTTTCCCTGAATTCACCGGTCGCGGCCTGCAGTTTTTGCAGCGGCAGGGGAAGCGGTAAGACCGGTGCGCCCTGCCGGTACTGCTCCGGGACAGGTTTCAAAAAAGAGAGCCTCGCGTTCTATTTTAAAGGCAAAAATATTTTCGAATTGGGGAAATTAGAGGTGGTAGACCTGCTGGAATTTTTCAAAAAGGCAGGGCTTAATAAGGAGGAAGAGAAAGTTCTGGCCGCCATACTGCCCCAGGTGGTGCAGCGTTTGGAATCCTTTGTCCGTTTGAATCTCGGCTATATCACCCTGAACCGGAAGATCAACACCCTGTCCGGCGGTGAATTGCAGCGCACGCGGTTGGTATCACAGATCGGTTTCGGCTTAAGCGGCATCATCTACATCTTAGATGAACCTTCCATCGGCATGCATATGGCCGAGTTAGAAAATTTGCTCAACATATTGAAGAAGCTCAAAGAAAAAGACAATACCATTATCGTGGTGGAACACGACGAAAGTACTATAAAAGCTTCCGACTACATCGTGGATTTAGGGCCCGGTTCCGGGGACGCGGGCGGACATATTGTCTATTCCGGCTGGTACCGGGATTTCAAAGGGGCAAAAAACTCGCGCACGGCAGATTATATTTACGGGCGGTCGTTCGTCTCCTTCGACCCGGCCGGCGAACCGGCGAACCGGGAGTTTATCGAGATCAGCGGGTTGTGGCTGAATAACCTGCACGATACAAAGGTAAAAGTACCCCGCAGCGCCTTAACCGTGGTGACCGGTGTATCCGGTTCGGGTAAGAGTTCGCTGATAATCGATGCCTTCCATACCATTGTCAAAAAAAATATAGAAGCGGCCCTCATAAAGGGCACGGCCAAAACGCGCGGCCGGCAGCCGTCTCAAAAGGAAGGTTCCGCTGCCGATTTCGATCTATTACCAGGGAAAGACGGGCTGATAACAATCGCTTATGAAGGGGGTAGACTGATAAAATACCGGGATCTGAAGGGGCTGCGCACCGACGAACCGGGCCGGATACTGATGGTGGACCAGGCCGCCATCGGCAAAAACTCCCGTTCCTGTCCGGCGACTTATATTAACGTGATGCCTTTGATCAGGGAGTTATTCGCCGGTTTAACGGAAGCTAAAATGAGAGGTTATGACCAATCCCGGTTTAGTTTTAATGTAAGCGGCGGCAGGTGTGAAGCCTGCAAAGGAACCGGGATTAAGAAATTAGAGATGAGCTTTTTGCCCCGGCTTGAAGTTAACTGCCCGGTATGTGAAGGCAAACGGTACAACTCGGAAACCCTGTTGTGTAAGTATAAAGGTTTATCCATCGCGGATGTGCTCGACCTGACGGCGGATGAAGCTTACAAAATTTTTCGAGACATCCCCCTGTTGGCTAAAAAGATCAAGGTCCTGTTAGATGTGGGCCTGGGTTATATGCGATTGGGTCAGAGTTCCACCACCCTCTCCGGCGGGGAGTCCCAGCGGATACGGATCAGCAAAGAGTTGGGCCGGGATTCGCCGCTGTCCACAATTTATTTGTTTGATGAACCCACCATCGGGCTTCATTTTGCCGATATTCAAAAACTGCTGAATATATTTGCCATTCTTATCGAGCGAGGAAATACGGTGGTGGTTATCGAGCATAATATGGACGTTATCCGGGCCGCGGACTATATTATCGACCTGGGACCCGGAGGCGGGAAAGAGGGTGGTGAAATTTTATACCAGGGCGATTTGCCGGGAATATTAAACTGCGAACGATCCGTCACCGCCCGGTATTTAAAAGAGAAAGTGGTAAATTGCTCGTAATAATTTGTGGCTAAAATTAGTTGTATACTTGAGCGAATATTGGAATAATGTCACTTTCATGGTACAATGGGTTCTCAGGTAGGAGCAAAACAGAATGCCCTTTGATGATTTATTTGGAAATGAACGCATAAAACATATATTGACCAGTTATTTGCGAAACAATGTGATGCCCTCCAGCATGATTTTTACCGGACCCGGATCAACGGATCTGCTGCTCTTTGCCGTTGCCTTTGCCAAGGCGGTAAATTGTGAGAACTGCCGGGAGGATTTTTGCGATGCCTGCTGTAACTGCAGCGAAATCGAAAGAGAAATTTTTCTAGATTTGAAAATTTTAGCGCCCGACGGCCAGCAGTACAAAAAAGAACAAATCACCTTCTTAATAGAAGATAATTATATAAAACCTTTGAAAGGGGAAAAAAAAATAAACATCCTTACCGAAGCGCATAAAATGAATGAGAACTCCGCCAATACATTTTTAAAAGTTCTCGAAGAACCGGCCCAGGATAATATCTTTATACTCTTGACCACCAATATGAATGCGCTCCTGCCAACCATAAAATCCAGGTGCCAGATATTGAAATTCTCTCCCCAGTCACGGGCAGAGATAAAAAAATACTTAGTAAAACAGGGGTATGACCCGGAAAAAGCGCGGTTAATGTCCTACCTGTGCCAGAGTAACTTAGAACGGATATTGATGGTCGATTTTGACGAGTTTATGGAGAAGAGAGCGAAGATCTTATCCGCTCTGAAAAAATTAATAAATGGAGTAGGTGTAGAAGACATTTTGCTTGATCTCTACCAGAAAAGCAGGAGCAGGGAGAAATTCATCGAATATTTCAGACAACTAGTTAATTTGATTTCTTTGATGCTTCGCGATATAATGATACTTAAAATCGATAAAAGCAACAAAAATTTAATCAACATCGATTATAGAGACGATTTAATGAGCTTAGGTGAATATATAACGATTGACAAAGTACTTTTCCTCATCAAGAAAATGGAACTGCTTTTAAGGGATATCCAGAGGAATCTCAACACGAAGGTTTTAACCCTTGAATTTATCAAGAGCTATACTTCAAAAAGAGGCACATGATGTTTCGAGTAATTACTGTCAAAATTGAACACCGAAGAGATATCCTGCATTTTAAAACCCAGGAGTCCGATTTAAAACCGAATGACAGCGTGATCATAAAATCTCTATTAGGAGAGGAAATAGGCCGGGTATTCAAATCCTTCGGTAATGTGTTTAACGAAATAAAAAATATCTGTGATATCCCGGAAATTCTCAGGAAAGCCACGGATAAGGACTTAGAAAATTTTAACAGGAAGTCGGTGGATGAGCAGAAAGCCCGCGAATTTTGCCTGAAGAAGATACTGGAAAGAGAAATCCCCATCAAATTGATAAAGGTCTCTTTCTTTACATCCGAGAGAAAAGCAATTTTTTATTTTTCTTCCGAAGGCAGGATCGATTTCAGGGACCTGGTAAAAGATCTGGCCAAAAAATTCAGGATGCGCATCGAAATGAGGCAGATCGGCATCAGGGATGAGGCGAAAATGATCGGCGGTTTCGGTATTTGCGGCAGGCAAATTTGCTGTAAGACCTTTTTGAATAATATAGAACCGATTACCTTGCAGATGGCAAGAAAACAGAACCTGAACATGAACCCGGTCAAAATTTCCGGGCAGTGCGGCCGGTTGATGTGCTGCCTCTCCTATGAAGAAGATCATGGCGGACGAATCTATATCGAGGACCAGGACGAACTGGTCGGCTATAACGAAGAGGAAGATATCGGCGAGCAAGAAGAAATGGAGGAAAAAATGCAAAAATTAGCCGGTAAGGGGAACCAGGGGCTAAGTGGGAAATCCTAGGCGCAAGGCGAAACATCCCGGTGAGCGGCGAAATTTTACAGGGAGTAGCTTTCTGCAGAGGGTTTTTATCTTTGTCCTTATTGCCGCATTTTCTTTTACCCTTAATTCCCGGTACAAACCCTTTTATACCTACTATAACTTCCCCTATGGCACAAAATCTCTTTCAATGGGCAACGCCTTTGTGGGAATCGCCGATGACCTGACAGCGGTATTTTGCAACCCCGCCGGAATAACGATATTCCAAACCCCATCCGTTTATGCCTCTTACAAAACCGATAGTATCCATTACGATTACGAACTCCAGGAGAAAGATTTCGGCACCTATTCACAGGAATACAACCACAATTTTGTCACCCGTTTAAAAAACATAAACTGCCTTTCCATCGTCGCCCCGGTAGTATTCCGGCAGGTAAAATGGAATTTTGCATTGAGTTATTACCGCTGTATCCCCTACGGCCATAAGGGCTATTCACAGGGAACCCTGACGACCCTCGCCAGGGGCAAAGATACAGAACGGACGACTGTTAACTTTTCCGGCAGCAGTGGTATCGATGTGCTGGGATTTACCACTGCTTTCCATTTAATGAAAGATTTCGCTTTCGGTGTTACGCTGCAGCAGTTTTTTAACTCCGGGATTATTACTTATGACGGCGCTGGAGCTGCCCCCGGATGTGATTCGTCTACACGCACCGAGAAGCTCGAAGGCAGGAACCTGATTTTCGGTATTCTTTTTAAAATCTACAAAGACATAAACATCGGTTTTGCCTATCATACCCGGCTGACCGGTACATTTGACTCTCAACTCCAATGCCGGGAAGATAACGGTGGGCCGCAGGAATTTTCCACCATAAGCGATATCTTTATCCCCGAAAAGTTTTCCCTGGGAACATGTATCCGGTTGCTGCCAACCTTGAATCTTTCCTACGAATTTTCCCGGGTTTACTGGTCCAAAGGCAAAATCGGCGAACTCCCTTTCCCGGTGCGGGGAAATTTCTCCTTTAACCAGGCCGATATTATCAATCATCGTTTGGGAGTGGATTACGGCCTGCCTTTAAAAAAGGTAAGTCTTTTTTTTAGAACCGGGATCTCCTGGGACCGGCAATTGTTCCGCGGCGCCGACTCCGCTAACGTAACAGCCAGGGGTTATTCGCTTGGCTGCGGCGTGTTTTTTCTGCCCGGGTTCCTGATTGAATTGGCCTTCATGCATCAGCGGGCCAGGTGGCAGGAGGCCGGGTATTTCGATCCTCAATCTTTTGTTAACACCACATATAAGAACAATACACTCAGCCTGGCCCTGACCTACCATTTCGGAATAAAAAAATAAGTTTCAGGAAATAATTTAATTAGAAAGGTTATGTTATACTCAAAGCTTTTTAGAGGAGGTTGCAGTGACCGATTTAACAAGAGGTCGGTGTTCCCAATCATGCAGGGGCATCTTTATTATCTTTGTTTTGCTGGTTTTATTATGCGCTTTCGGTTGTAAAACATCGCAAGGAAATTCGGATGCGTCGCTGTCAAACCTGACCGTACTCGATGGCACGCTTTCTCCTGCCTTTTCTCCGGGAATACTCACATATGACGTAAATTTCCCCTCTTTTCCCAGGAGCGTAAGGGTGAGTGCCGTCACCAACGACGGTGAGGCAACACTGACGATTAACGGTACGCCCGTTTATTCCGGGCAGGAGTTGCAGGTTAACATGTCTACCCCACCGAACAATGTGGTTCGTTTTGTTGTGACCGCTTCCGATGGAGAAACAACCCGCACCTATGTGGTATCGGTCATTGTCGAGTAAGGGCAGAAAAACAATACTTTATTCTTTGGCGAAGTCGTAGGAGATAATGTACATGTCATCTTCTCGTTCGGTGGATACCTTAAAACCCGAGTTATAAAAGATGGCCAGCATACCATGATTGCCGCTCAGGACACTGGCTTCAAACCCTTTGACATCCCGCTTCCGGGCTGTGTCCGTTAGAATGCCTAAGAGCCGGGAACCAAGCCCCCGGGCATGCCAATCGTCCCTGACAATAAACGATACTTCCGCCCGGTCGGTGAGGGGATTCAACGCGTAGCGGCCGACACCGATAATATGTTCGCCGCCGGTATCCTGGACCAGGGCAACGATGGCCATATCTTTCGAATAATCCACATTAGTAAAATCCTGGACAAAACGATGGGGGAATTCTCTTAAGGGTTTAAAGAAACGGAAAGCGATGGACCGCTCGGAGCAGGCATACATCATGTCACGCAGCATGGACTCATCTGTGGGTTTGATGGGGCGGAAAAATATCCCGGTGCCGTCGCTTAAGGCGATTTTGGTTTCCAATTCCTTCGGATAAACGCTTCTGGTGGTGGGCAGGTCTTTCTGAAACTGGAAGATATATTTGCGATTCTTGGCTTCATTCAGGATCTCATTGCGATAGTCGGGATGCGCGATTTGCGCTAAGGCCAGGACCCGTTCACGGATACTTTTACCGAATAGATAGGCGATTCCGTACTCGCTGACCACATAGTGCACGTCACCCCGGGTGGTAACCACGCCGGCGCCTTCGGTTAAGCGGGGCACAATACGGGAAATTGTCCCACCTTTCGTCGTCGAAGGGAGGGCAATAATGGCTTTTCCGTTTTTGGCCCGCGCCGCTCCCCGGTTAAAATCCACCTGGCCGCCGATTCCGCTGTAAAAATCATAACCGATGGAATCGGAACAAACCTGGCCGGTCATGTCGACCTCGATGGCCACATTTATGGCTGTCATGCGGTTGTGTTGGCTGATGATAAAGGGATCGTTCACGTATTCCGAGGGTCTGAATTCGAACATCTGGTTTTCATGGATATAATCATACAGTTTCCGGGTGCCGTAGCAAAAACTGGCCGTAATCTTGCCGCGGTTGATCGTCTTGCGCCGGCCGTTAATTACACCATCTTCGACCAATGGAATAATGGCGTCGTTAAACATCTCGGTGTGGATACCGATGTCGTTTTTATCATGGAGATACTTCAGCACCGCCTGGGGAATATTGCCGATGCCCACTTCCACTGTGGCGCCGTCATCGATCAGAGAAACGATATTACGGGCGATGGCGTCGACCGCTTCATCCGGCTCAGGCAGGCTGAATTCGATAATATCCCGGTCGCTTTCCACAACCGCGTCGATCATGTCGATGGGTATCATGGTGTCGCCAAAGGTGCGCGGCATGCCGGGATTCACCTCGGCAATCACCAGCAGGCTATTCTCCACCGCCGACTTGACGATGTCAACCGAAACCCCTAAGCTTAAATTGCCGCTCTTATCCGGCGGACTGGTTTGAATCAAGGCCGCGTCTAAGGGGATTTTTCCCGTCTTAAACAGACTGGGTATCTCGGAAAGAAAAATCGGGGTATAGTCGCCCCGGCCGCTGATGATGCCTTCCCGTACATTGGGAGCAAGAAAGAAACTGGAGGTACGAAATTTCTTGTGGTGTTTTTCTTCGATATAGGGCGCCACGCCCTGGGTTAACAGGTGGTAAATCTCCGCGTCCACGATATCGTTATTATCGCCGGCTAATTCTTCCACTAAGAGCTGCGGCTGGCCGCAGCCGGTACCGATAAAAATCCGCGGCCCCCCGGTTTTAATCAAGCGAATCGCCTGGGCAGCCTTTTTTTTCTTTTTTTTATATATTTCTTCCCATGTTCCCATTTTAACGTCCCTCCTTTGATATAATAATACGCGCGTCCACGACGAGCGCCCCGTCGCCTTCCCGGCCCACCATGAGTGGATTGATGTCGAGCTCTTCAATTTCCGGGAAATCAACTACCAATTGGGATACCCGGACCAGGTTATCCACGATAGCTTCGATATCGACGCCGGGCTGGCCGCGAAAACCGGTCAACAATTTGTATGAGCGGGTTCCGCGGATCATTCCAAACGCTTCTTCCCGGGTGAGGGGGGTGAGGTTAAAGGTCACATCTTTTAACACCTCGACAAAAATTCCGCCCTGTCCGAACATGAGCATAGGGCCGAACTGGGGATCTTTTTTCATGCCGACAATCACTTCGCGCCCGGCCGCCATCTTTTCTAAAAGAACACCCCGGATTTCGGCGCCGGGTTTTTTCCGTTTGATACGAAGCATCATCAGTTCAAAGGCGTCTTCCACTTCGCCCGCATTTTCGAGTCCCACTTTTACGCCACCCACATCGGATTTGTGAAGGATATCGGGGCTTGATATTTTCATGGCCAGGGGATAACCCACCTGGCTGCCGAAACGGACGGCTTCATCGATGGAATTGGCCAGGGTGGCAGGCGGTAAATCGAAATTATAGGCACGCAGGATGGTTTTGGCATCATATTCACCGATTTCGACCATTTCCCGGCTGCGATAGGACTTGATGATTTTAACCACCGGGTTCCGGTTAACCGGGTAGCGCGGCGCCACCCGCGGCGGACGTGAGCGGTAGCGACTGTAAAGGACCATTTCCAGCATGGCCCGGGACGCCCGTTCCGGTATCGGGTACTGCGGTATTTTGTTTTCCTGGAGAATTTTTACTCCCGGATAAACCGCCTGGGCCCCCATAAAACAGGCCATAATCGGTTTTTTGGAATCCTTCGCCACCTCCACGATGGCCTCAGCCGTACCGGCCACATCGGTCATTTTTTGCGGGGTCAAGATAACGATCAGGCCGTCATTATCATCACTGTTCACCAGTATGCGAAGCGCGTCGCGATAACGGTCTCCCCGGGCGTCACCCAGCACATCCACCGGGTCATGGATAGAAGCGGCTCCGGGTAAAACCGCGGCCAATTTCCTCTTAGTCTCCTCTGTTAACTCCGCTACCTTGAGCCCGGCCATTTCCAGCACATCGGCCATCATGATGCCCGGCCCCCCCGCATTAGTTACCACTACAATACGGTCTCCTTTTGGTAACGGCTGATAAGCCAGGGCAGCAGCCACATCGAACAGGTGCTCGATGGAATCGACCCGGATAACCCCGGTTCGTGCAAAGGCGCAATCGTAAGCCATGTCGGCCCCGGCCAGGCTGCCGGTATGAGACGAAGCCGCCTTCGCGCCGGCCTGGGTTCTGCCGGCTTTGAGAATAACGATGGGTTTTTCTTTAGCAACCCGTTCGGCGATTTTCATGAACTGCTCCCCCCGGGAAATATCCTCTAAATAAGAGGCAATCACGCGGGTATTGGGCTCGTCTTTCAGGTATTCCAGGAAATCCACCTCATCCAGGGTGGCCTTATTACCAATGGATGCTACCAGGGAGAAACCGAGCCGGTTGGATGCCCCCCAATCCTGGATAGCGGTAATCAACGCCCCGGACTGGGAAAAAAGGGCAATGTGCCCCGGTTCCCCGGCAGGCAGGCCGAAGGCGGCATTTAGTTTTTCCCAGGGGTTTATCAGCCCGAGGCAATTGGGGCCCATATGGGTGATTTTCCCCTCTCTCACCAGGCATACAAGCTCTTGATGAAGCCGTTTGCCCTCTTCGTCGCTTTCGCCGAAGCCGGCGGTAATGGTAATCACCGACGGGACTCTTTTTTTTATACAATCCCTGAGCACCTGGAGCACATGGTCCCTGCCGATCATAATCACGGCCAGATCGATGACACCGGGCACAGCCTCTAAGGAGGGGTAACATTTTTTTCCCTGGATGGTCTCTTTCGTCGGGTTAATCGGGTAAATATTCCCGGGGAAACCTTCGGCTAACAGGTTTGCCAGAACCGAATACCCCACTTTGGAGGGATTTTCGGACGCACCGATAACCGCGATTGAGCGGGGACGTAACATGGTATCGAAACTCATCTGACATTCCTCTCTATATTAAGTAATTTTTTAGTCTTCATTTTTAATTATATAAGAAACCACTGTATAAATCAATCGTTAAACTTTAAATTTTTTATTCTGTCGTGATAAGGTTTTCTGAGGTCGAAATATTCAAACAAAAACCGAACAATTACGCTCAGGGGGAAAAACGGGGTCGCGTCTCAACATTTGACATTACGCATTTCCATCCCAAAAGACAAACAAATGGCAAATGTTGACAGGCCGTCCGAGAAGTCAAGCCCATCATGAAAAATGTCGAGAGTTTCCCATTTGATGTCAAAAATAGAGCAAGTAGTGATGGATTTATCCCATTTGTGGCCCATATAGAGAGAAATATCCCATTTCGGAAATCGGGAAATAGTTCTCGGACAGCCTGTTGAGACGCGACCCCGTTTCGTTCAGCTCAAAAAAGTCCGGACGCACTTACGCGGATTCTCAGAATTAACGGATTACCGGGATTATAAAAAAGTTGAATGAGTGATTTTTCACTACACAAAAAAATCAAAATTTCAAAGTTCCGTCCCTTAGCTTGTCCTCCTGTTACTATGGAGACTTAATTTCAGGTGTCTCGATCTTACTAATCGGTAATAATATAAAATCAATATATGTTACTTATTAATAGCCTTCAGTATCCTTTCTTCTTTAATTAAAACATCCTTCATCAACAAATAATAAGGAAACTTTTTAAGTTTTGATTTCCTAAAACCTTCAAGTATTTTCACCAGGGATGAGGCGGATATCAAAGATAAATTTAGATCATACTCAAGTTCACAGTCATTTACAAAGGTATCGCTAAAATCAGGGGCAATTAATAAAGACTTAATCACTTTAAAATTTTGCACTTTCGCTAAGTCAATATACGATTTAATTTGCCTTGAAACAGAACTAAATTTAGTATAGCCACTATCTTTTGTGGTTTTACACTCAATGATTATTAATTCGCTATTTCCAAGATTCAGAACAATATCTATTTTGTTTTTTGGGGTATTCAAACTCCTTCGGAGTTTTTCATCAACAAAGAATCCTAATTGACCGAATATTGATTTTGTTAATTCCTCAAATTTAATACCCAATTCCGTTTCTTTTATTTGAATCCCATTTTCTTTAAGTTCAGATAAATTTCTGAATCCGATGTTTTCAAAATTTTCAATGTATATGTTTTCGGTATCTTTGTACGCATCTAATATGTTGAAAACAGTATTACCTCTCGTTTTAATTGATTTCTTATTACAAAATATTTCTAGATCCTTTTCGCTTATAATTTCTAAAATATCCCTTGGTTTAATATTATAATCCAGTAGATAATTACTGGATAGTACGGTTTTCTCTTGCAGTTCAAATTTATCTTTAACAAAATCGTTTAATTTTGGTAAAATTTCATTTAGATCGTAAAGCAATTTTTCATAACCGTCTATAGATATTCCAACTTTTTCATCTTTTTCTATTCCTTCAAAAAAGTTAATCAGGTTTTGAATTTTCTCTTCAATAGTTACTCCTTTTAACGCTGGTGAAATATTCAATCCTTTCGATGTAAGTTCGTTTATGAAGTTCTTTTTTTCAGATACTTTCGTTTCTGGTTTGAATATATCATTTTGAAGGGCATCAGAAAAAGAAATACCTTCGCTTATGATTCCTTTGATTTTTTCTTCAATCGGAAGCCTCCAATTTATATTATGTTTTCTACAAGCTAAATTTAATTGCGATTCCTTGAGTTGTCTAAGCACTCGTCTAAAAAATTTGTTTGCGACCTCTTTCCCTCTGACTTTTCTTAAAATTCTTACAATAGCATCGGCGATATAAACCGTATTATTTTTTCTTGAATAAAATAAAACTCCTAAGTTTCTTAAGTCGTTAATAATTTTGTCTATTTCTAACGTTTCAATAGGCAGAATTGAATATTTAATTAACTTTATCTCCTCCTGAGATAATTCTAACTGCTTTGCAAGTGTAAAGAGGATTGATTGTTCATCTTTTGTGATTTTTGCCTCTTGATTATTCTCAGTATCGTTCCAGTAAGCAGTATGGATGCATGCTTTATAGATTCTGTAATCTCTTAATCTATCTGACTCGATGTCGGAGTTTTTACCCTCAAGTACTTTTTTAAATTCATTTCCTTTTTTTTTTAGTTGCTTGAGTTCATTTTCATAGAGTTTGTTAAGCCAATCTCTAGAAATTATACAATTCCCATCCCGTATAATAATGTCTATTTGTAAATCAAACTGTGAATCGAGTTTTACAAATTCACTGATAATATAATCAGAAAATTCAGTTTCAATTAAACTGAACACCGTTGCTACATTGATGTTGTCAACCCTCTTAATGTCTTTGTCATTATCACTAGTAATTTTATCTATCTCCCTTGAGTTTTTAGGATTGCTTTCAATAATGTTATGTAATATTTTTAGAAATGCATTTTTTTCAAATGAGTTTAAATTGTCTAATATTTTTTCAAGCTTCATGTTTTCTCCTTCGTTCTCCATAGGAAAATCGTTTTTTCTCCATAT
>JAGLQA010000107.1 GCA_023137075.1 Candidatus Aminicenantota bacterium | reverse complement strand
CTTTGACCGGGCATACATACATGGTTTTGTGCGCCTCAGGACAGCAGGCTTCTTTTTTTACCAGTTCTTTGTTGCATTTAGGGCATTTCCCCGGTTTGTCACTGTGGTACTTGCATCCTTTGACCGGGCAGGCATAAATAGTCTTGTGAGCGGAAACGCAGTCTGCTTTGCCGGCTGCAGCTTTTTTAGCATGCGCTTTGCAGGCCGCTTTTTCCTTGACATCTTTCTTGACATCTTCCTGGGCATAGAGGGAATTACTTCCCATCACCAGGATGAACGAAACTAACAAAATTAGTAAAACTTTTGTAAAAGTCTTCATTAAATCCTCCTGAGATTTATTATGATTTTAAATTCTTGTTAAATTTCATTTTGTAATCAAAGCAAATAGGATGAATAAGTAACCAATAAGCACAAACATGACTTTTTAAGTTACATTTTGGGGTAAATTTTTTTTGTTTCATCTTAACATGTTCTTCCTATTTTTTTATGTTACAGTGTTTTTTGCAATAATCCGGATTAACATGCATTTTTTTACACATGTTATCCATCAAACCGGAGCATTGGTCCCGGGTGAGGTGTTCTTTACAGATCAGGATTTTCTTGATGGTATTTTCCTGGATCTTTTGCTGCAGTGCGTTTATATCATTAATGCATTGGTACGCTTTCTCTTTATCGACCTGCGGTTCTTGCAGTGATTGAATTAAGTTTTGTTGGCATTTTTTGATCTTTGCGGTTAACTCCCGGTTCTCCCGGTCGATGAATTCCGAGGCAGCGCGGATCTTTTCCCCCTGTTCCTTTGATAGTCGGAGTTCGTTCAAAAAATTATCCCCTGCTTTGCTTTTTTCGGGGCTAAATAATAATTGGCCTAAGAAAGCTGCGTTGAAGCTCAGGGATAATATAAATAGTAAGCGCAGTGCTATTTTTCCCATAGGTTCACATCTGAGTAGGCGGAAGCAATACTTCCCGGGACAGCGGCCGTAAAGATAGCCATTTCAGGCACTGTCAAAGCGGTGGTATTCCCTTTATTTTTAAAGGACTGTATTAAGAAAAAGTTGGCAAAAATGAGGATAAACAGGAGAAAAGCGTAAGCAGTAATCGTCCTAACCAGTTTAAGGTTGAGTGATTCGATGAGGGTAGGCCGCGCTGCCCTTTCCCGGCATCTTGATTTGATTCGTTGTTCGATGTACGGATTTGCCGCTGCGCTGGAATTTAAGATATCATTGTGTATGGCAATCAATTCTTCAATTTTTTTGCTCATACTACTTTGACAATCGCACACACAAAACCTTGCTAATAATATTGATTTCAATAAAAGTTTTCCCCCCGCGGCGCGGCATCTCGAAGGTCTCCCGTGAAGTGATAGTGAAATTTATTATACCGCAGAGTTAAGGTCGTGTAGATGGCCCGCAGGGTCTTCCGGAAAAGTTTTTGGGCCTACCTCTTTTCAAAAAGGTAGGAGGGGGGGATTGTGATTTGAATCGCTGTGGTTTTTCATGATATAATGATCATATTGTCAACCTGGAAGGTAAAATGGCTGAAAAAAGAGAAAAAATAGTTCCGGTCTGTGCCCTATACAGGAATAAGGAGATAAAATGAAAAAAGAAAAAATTTCAAAATCGCAGGTATTGGATATGGATGCCACCGGCTTACTTCAGGCATACCGGGACGGGATAATTACACCCGGTGAGGTAGTGGACATTTATATCGAAAAGCAAAAACTAATGAACAAAAAACTAAACCTGGTTGTGGATAACCGTTACGAGGCGGCCCGGAAAGAGGCCGCGCAATGTGAAAACCGGTTAAAAAAGGGAAAAATCGAAGGCAAACTCTTCGGCGTCCCTATGACTATTAAAGAAGCTTTAGACGTTGCCGGTATGCGTACCACCGGAGCCTTAAAACATCTAAAAGACCGGAAAATAGCTGCGGCGGACGCGGAGGCGGTTAAGCTACTGCGCCGGGAAGGGGCTATCATTCTGAATAAATCCAATACTCCCTCCTTATGCTTCTGCCAGGAGACCGATAATAACCTTTTCGGTCGCTCAAACAATCCCTGGAACCCGGCTTATACCACCGGGGGTTCCTCGGGAGGCGAGGCGGGACTCATCGCGGTGGGCGGTGCTGCAGCCGGTTTCGGTTCCGATATCGGGGGATCCATCCGCATACCCTCTCATTTTAACGGCGTAGTGGGTTTTAAAGCAGGAGCGTTTCGCTTCCCGGAACAGGGGCATTTGCCTGAGGTTACGGTAGAGAACCAGAAACGCATGCTGGGATTCGGGCCAATAACGAAGAGTGTCCGTGATGCCGCGTTAATTTATTCCATTATCGAGCCATCTTTCAAAGCCCCGGTTTCGTGGGAGATTCCGAAAGGGACAAAGGTGGTTAGTTTCGGTTCTTTTCACAAGACCCGCTGCACAGCGGAAACCATGGATATCCTTCAAAAGGCTCAGGAAGCGCTGCGTGCGTCTGCTGGGGATATCGAATTGGACAGCGAACCGCCCCCATTTATGAAAGATGTGGCTTTGATGTGGCAATTGATCATGAGTGAAGATGCAGCCGCTGGAACTCGTGAATGGGCCTACCCCCATTTAAAAAAAGGAAATTTATGGGATCATATCAGGATCCTATTCGATTTTGTTAAGGCCAAATTGGGGTTCGAAGCGATGAATCATCCCTTCATATCGTGGGGAATCTTCGGCGCCTGGCTCTTCGCCCCGAACCGGAAAAAAAGAGATCAAATTAACCGGTTTGTGGAAAATCACCTGAAGGAAATTGAGGCATTACTCGGTGACAGGGGAGTTTTTCTGGTTCCCACCTATCCATCGCCTGCCAAAAAGCATAACAAGATATATTGGGAGATTTTCAATATCAAAAAAACCTTCCGCTGGGTGCTTCCTTTTATCGCTCTGCCCAACACCTTTGGGTTACCGGCCATAATCGTACCCTGTGGACGCTCCGCGGAAGGGCTGCCCATCGGGTTGCAGGTGGTATCGACTGTGGGAAATGAAGACCTGCTTTTCCGTGTGGCATCCTTTTTAGAGTCCCGATTGGGAGGTTACCGCCGCTGCACCGCTTATGATTAAATAGTGTGGTACCTCTATATTTTAGATAAAGTTCCCTCATCCAGGGGTATATAGAGAATATTTTCCTTTTCTATTTTGTTTGTGAACCTGTCGGCAAGAAGAATATAGGAAATGAATTTATCTTTGTAGAAGGTTTCTTTTTTGACAATAGATTCCATTTTTTCGATTTCAATCGCAACGTTTAATTCGCCCTTCTTTATCTCACCGATGTATATCTCATTATTTTTACCTTCGACTGTAAAATCAAATTCATAGTCTTTACCCCAGTCTTTTCCGATCATTCGGTAGTCGATACCCCGGGTTTGCAAGTAACCGGGGAGTAATCCGATAACCGATCTTTCAAATTTATAACCGTAGAAGGTGGGGAATTGTTTCAAATATTCCTCATAGACATATCTTTCGTTACCTCTATCCAACTCTTCCCGCTGCTTGAAACAAAAAGTAAACCAGAAATCAATGATATTGCTGTTGATCGAGTAAAGGGTCTTCTTTTTTTTTTTTGATGTTGGTTGTTCACCTCTGACCAATTCATAATCGTGTATCAAATCATTCAAGTATTTTGAAACGGAAGTGGACTTCATATTCATGGCGCTGGCAATTTTACCGAAGGTATTCCCTCGTTGAGATATGGCATTTAAAATACCGAAGTAATTTGAAAAATTTTTACCGATTTCTTCTTTTAACATTATATATATTTCAGTGTACAACGGCCTTGGATATTCAAAAAACATAAGATTAACAAATTCGTTGAAGTTTGTGGGTTTCAGGCTTTCTATCAATTCATAGTACTTCGGGATTCCTCCGAAAACCGAATAATAGAGTAAGGCATCTTTATCCGAGTAGCCCAGATCGGACATAATTTCCAGGATGGTTTTTATGTCCAGTTCCTTTAATTTTATAATAAAATCAAAACGGCCGAAAATGGGACTTTTGTAATTCTCCACCACTTTTTTCATCATTGAGATCAATGAACCGGTAATATATAATTCCTGTTGTTTGAATTGATCGGACAACTGCTGCAAATGGGAGATGAATTCAGGATATTTTTTTACGGAGTTCTGTATCTCATCGATAATAATAGGCAGGTTTATATTATTAAAGAGATACTCCAGAATGTCTCCGATTTTCCGAAGGTTGGGCAAATATATTCCTTGTTTTCTGATGGTTTTGCTCCATTTCTCTATGATAAAGGGTTCGGCCGCATCATTGAAAAAGAACAGGTAGATAAAACGTCCGGTCATTGCCTCATGTAGGAGACGTGTTTTGCCGATACGTCTCCTACCTAAAACAGCGGCACGACTGGTTTTTTTTATAAGTTCCAGTTCTTTTTCCCGGTTATAAAATTTCATATATATACCTCACAGGTATTATACCGCACAGGTATGTATTGTCAATGCCTCCAGTACCCCCCAAATTTCCCATCAAACTTAGTCTGGGCGGCCGCAAGGGAAGTATTGATTGTATTTCTCATAAAATTGATATATTTTGCCGGTTGATTTGGCGATTAGTTACAGGTTGATATATGCCGGCATGTAGTGGTATAATTTAACGGCAAAGAGGCTAACATTATAAGGTATCAAAAAACTGAGGGTCAGTAATATGATGTGTGGTAAATTTGGGATTTGCAAATTTTAGTAATATGAATGGGGAAAAAAGCAGCAATCTCCGTCTATTCCTGCCTGCGGGAGGTGAAAAATTAGACATGTAAAACCTGTTACAAAAAGAGCGGAACTCAAAAAATTTATATCTTTCCCTTATTCCTTTCACCGTGGCACAGCCAACTGGATTCCCCCATTACGAATCGAGCAGAGGGACCTTTTCAACCCCCGGAAGAATTCGTCGCTGCGGCACTGCGACTATCAGCTAATAATGCTTTATGACGGTGCGCGGATGATCGGTAGAATTGCCGTTTATGTAAACCATACTGCCAATAAACACTGGCAGGAGAAGATCGGTTTCTTCGGTCATTATGAGTGCGTAAACGACGATAATGCCGCACTGATGCTGTTGGAAGCCGGAGAAAAATGGCTGCGGCAGCAGGGAATGACGAAAATGCGCGGGCAGTGGAATCTTGTATCCCAGGATATCGGTTTTATTGTTGAGGGATTTGATTTACTGCCGGTCGTGCTTTCTTCATACAATTTACCTTATTATAATGACCAGATGGTCAAATTCGGCATGAAAAAAGTCAAAGACCTGTTGGTTTACAATTGCGATATTAGCAAAGGATACAAAATTCCCGACCGGTTTCTTAAATTTACCGATCAAATTGCCCGGCGTTATGGTGTAGCGGTACGTCCCATAAATATGAAAAAATTAGTGGAAGATGCCCGGATTATTCTGCGCTTGACCAATGAATCGTTAGCAAATAACTGGGGTTATTATCCCGTCGCTGAATCGGAAGCGGAACAAATCGCTGCGGATTTAAAAATGATCATCCATCCCGAGGTGGTTTTGATCGCAGAAATAGACGGGAAACCTATCGGTTATATTATTACTGTTCCGGATGTAAATCATATTTTAAAGGATATGAAGGGACGATTATTACCCTGTGGTATTTTTAAGCTGCTGCGGGGGATTAAAAAATTAAATCGCTACCGTATCTGGGCCATGGGTATACTGCCGGCCTATCAGCGTAAAGGTATTTCCGTGTTAATGTTTCGCCGGCTCAATGATATTCTTGCGCCTAAGGGGTCTTATATAGAAGTTAATTATGTGTTAGAAGATAATGATTTAATGAACAATGCGTTAATAAAGTTAGAGTTCGATGTGGTAAAACGCTACCGCATCTACGAAACCCCACTGCGTTCTTCCTCTAAGTTTGTTTAAGATAATTCTCTTTGAAGTATGTTATTAATGTGGGATATTCGTTGAAGTGCTTCTCAAATTCGTCGCAGCCGGGTGCGTTTTTCATTCCATGCAGTTGAATAAACATTACCCTCCGTGCATCTCGGAGTGCAGGCGTATTCAAATTTAATATCTTGATTGTCTCCCGGCCTTTTTGATTATTATCGATTGGTCTCATTTCTCCGTTTGGACTGTAAGTTAGATAATCACCGGGATTTTCTTCGGTTGGAACGATAAAATATTCATTGAACCTGCTGCCTTTGGCATGACCACATCTTTCTTTCCTTTCGCATGAAACTAACAGGTTGTTGTATTCGTTTTTTAGTTTCGGAAATTTATTCCGGGGCCTGATATGTTCGATATGGGAGTCTTCACCGTATGCAGTCACTTTTTTTTCGCAGTAACAGCAGAAATGCTGCTGCTCTTTTTCCAATATATATTTCCGTAACACCTGGTTCCAGCTTTCATTTTTCTTGATCCATGAGTTAAAAAATTCAGGTTTTTCAACTTTTTCTACTTTCAGCATTACCTTTGTCCTTTTGAGCTTTCAATTTGGCTATTTCAATCCGCATCAACAGGAGATCTTCATCTTCACTTCCTAAAAGTTTTTCCAATTTATCGTAACGTTCTTTGAAGTTTTTCTCCTCGAACTGCTCTTTATGAAGCATGTCCCAGAGTTCCCTGATCTCCCTGGCCACTTCCGGGTCACGAATCGTGTCTACTTCCATCAACTCCTGCAATACGATGCCCACAGGAAGTCCGTAGGAACCGTTGATATCTTTAAAGCCGATCATTTCAATCTTGCCGTTTTTTCGTTTTAGCAACTTTACGCTTTCCTTTTTCACGGAAGAGACCACGTGAGGCGAATGGGTGGCAGCTATGACCTGGTTATTTTGCCCGATCTTTTCGTACACCCTCATGATTCGCTGCTGCCATGCGGGGTGCATCGATATTTCAGGCTCATCGATAAGAATAATGGAATTATTGGCGTTCAGCATTTTTAATGCCAGTGCTCTCACGAAAACCTGTTTTTCACCGGAAGAGAGGTGGTTGATATCAAAGCTTTTACCCGCGCTGTTTTGAAATATCGGGAGTTTCTCTTCCGGGTCTAACCCGGTTATTTTCGCGTCTATTTCAATAATGTCAAACAGGTTGTTGATTTCGCCGCAAACTTTATCGATTGCTTTTTTTGCCGGTAAATCCGGGTTTTTAAAAACTTCACCGTTTATGAATGAAGCGATAAACGACGGCACATCATCGATGGTATTTCGGTCCACTATGTTTTTAAAACGATATTCCCCGGTAAATGAAATACTTTTTGTTTTCAGGCCGTCAAAATTAATCTCCGTGGGCACATAAATAACCTTTGGTCTGAACTTAATATCAATGTCTTTAAAAAAATTGAAAGGCTTCCAGTGATCTGCCCGGACCAGACCCGGTTTATGTTTGAAGCTGTATATGTATTTGTCTTTGTCAATATCAGGGATATGAGAAAGGTCAATTGCCACTTTGTAGCGCATCGGGAAATTTTTATCTTCGTTGGTTAGAATTTGGAAGATTGCTTCCAATAAAGTTGTTTTCCCGGAACCGTTTATTCCGGCAACCACGATGGTATCTAACGCTTTATCCTCGGGGCCGGTAAAATCGAATTCCATTTTTCCGAAAAACGGATGATTATTCAAATTTATTTTCTTTATCTTCATTGATTAACCTGCAGCCTTAATTTATTTGATTTTTTAAAAAATTGTTTATACTTTGTAATTTTCATTTTACTTTCCTGGATAAGGTTATAGGATATTTTCAATATTATGTCAACTCTTCTTTTTTTGCTAAAATTCCTATCAAAACCTCAAAACCCCTGTAACCTATAGGTTTTTGAAAAAATTGGGCAGGGGTTTGATTTATCAGGGTTTATTCGCTGTGTTTCCGGATCCAGTCGATGATCTCCCCGAATTTGTTATAGTTGCCGTGGCCCGCGCCGGAAATTTCAATATAGGTGAATTTTGCATTCAGCGCTTTCAGCTTTTCGACCGCTTTCCTGGTATTGGCAATGGGTACGGCGTTGTCCTTATCTCCGTGGATGATGAGCAGGTCTTTTCCTTTGAGACTGTCGAGGCTGTCGAGCAGTTTCAGGATATTTTCCCCGCCGGTTTCCGGGGGTGCCGCCAAGGCGCCGGAGAGGATGAGTAGTCCTTTGAAATAACCGGGGTTCCGCAATCCTAACAGCCAGGTGCCGTACCCGCCCATGGAGAAACCGCCTAAGAATATTTTTTCACGATCGATGTTGGGGAAAAGGGTGAGGAAATGCTCGATGCATTCGAACACATCTTTCCCCGATTCTCCCGTGTACCAATCGGATAATCCCCTGGCTTTGGGCGCCAGTATCGGGCAGCCGAGAATCCCCAGGCTACTGGCGAAAGATCCGAAAAATCCCCGTTCATCCACACCGCTGCCGTGCAAAGCCACGATCAAGGGGTATTTTTTGTCGCCGCGGAAGGTGCTGGGTAAAAAGACCGAATAGGGCTGCAGGGTGTTGTCGATGAGCGACCTGTGGGCATACCGTTTCACCGTGCCTTTGGCAAAGAGCGCCGCTTCTCCCTTCTCTAATTTGGCGATAAGGTAGAGAATGTCGTTCTGCCGGCCGATTAAGGGTGAAATATCCTCGTAATTTTCTTTTTTGTAAAAATCCGCGAACCACTGCAGCCGTATTTCTAAGTTGGAGAGAGAAGCCGACACCTTCGGAATTTTTTTATATTGGGTTAGAATGTTCCGGTATTCTGAAAGTCTCTCCCGGTTTTGAATAAAAACAAAATCATCAAAATTGAAAATTTTTCTTCCCTGTGAATCGTGAATCAAAAATTGGAGTAGATAGTGACTGATCGGAAGGTCTTCGATTTTGAAGGTCAGGGTGCCGCGGTTTAATCCCTTTTTCAAATCGATGTTTTTTTCAGCCGCCTGTTTTTCTTCATCTTTATATAATAGTTTTGCTGTGATCTTCCAG
>JAGLQA010000106.1 GCA_023137075.1 Candidatus Aminicenantota bacterium | reverse complement strand
TGTCTGCTCCACCTGGAAAGAATCAGAAGAACCGGGAGTGACAATAAAGGCATTTTCGGGTTCGTAGCGGGCGATAAAGTTCCGAAGTGAACGGTCTATATGCAATTTACCGGACTTTATATACTTTATCTCTACCGGTAAAACTTTGCTGCCGCAGCGAATCACGAAATCCACTTCGGATTTATCTTTGGTGCGCCAGTAATGAAGCGAACAACCGCTAAATCTAAGCTTTTCCAATAAAAGATTGAATACGAAATTTTCAAAAACATATCCCAGCTCATTGGGATTATAGAGATGCCCGAAAATACCGAGGCTGTAATTCCTCAGCCCTAAGTCATAGAAATAGGCAACCGGTGATTTGGTTATCTCTTTCCTGATATTTGTAAAATAGGGCGTTAATCGACGAAGGATGAAGGTGGCTTCACTGTAATGCATATAATTATTGATAGTGGGAGCAGAAAGCCTGATAGTATTGGCGAGTTCGGAATAGTTGATCAATTGACCGATCTGGCCGGCCAGGATTTTAATCAGCATACTATAGGCATCGAGTTTTTCAACATTTAAAAGATAGGAAATGTCCTTTTCGATATAACTTCTATAGATTTCATCGATTATTTTTCTTTTCTCTTTGCCGGTTTCTTCTAAAACCACCCGGGGATAACCTCCAAAGTTCAGGTATTCATTTAAAAGGTGGGATGTTTTCTCTTTTTCGATCTCAAAAAAGCCTTGTAGGTTCCCATGGTATTTATCCGCTGTTTTATAGTTAACAAACTCTTCGAAGGAAATCGTATTGAGGTCAAAAAGCATTTTTCTGCCGACTAAGGATTCATGGATTTTCTCTTTTAATTCCAGGCTTCCCGAGCCGGAAACGATGAATTTGTAGGGTAGTTGCATGTCGTAGAGTCCCTTTAGAAATAGACCGGCATTCTCTTTTCTCTGGATTTCATCGATGAAAACACAGCCGCCTGTCTGTCCAAGTTCCAATTGTATCTTCCGGACCAATAATTCTTGAGATT
Source organism: Candidatus Aminicenantota bacterium (assembly GCA_023137075.1). Lineage (GTDB taxonomy): Bacteria > Acidobacteriota > Aminicenantia > UBA2199 > UBA2199 > JAGLQA01. Next base: position 1,439 of record JAGLQA010000106.1, on the reverse strand, counting down.
TGAAGAATTGGTTATCCGCTTCGATATCCAGGTTTAGAAACAAGGTTTTTTCACCATTCTTTTCCAAATATTTTTTGAGAAACATCATAAGGGTTGTTTTACCTGCCTGGCGCGGACCAACGATTAGTGATATTTCTTTTTTTGAAAGATGATCTTTTAAATCTTGCAGCAACTTTCTTTTAATCATACTTTTATTTTAGCACGAGAATTCTTAAAGTCAAGTTACAAAATTCTCGTGCTAAAACTAAGAAATTATTACTTCTTTTTGATCCTGACCGGTTTCAGTTGGTAGATAACCTGGTAGATCCCGCTGTTGATATCATTTCTTTTTTCCGGGTCGATAACTTTATTATCTGCCGACATTACCTTTAAACAGATGGTATAGATGCCCGGGTTTTTGTCTTTAATCTCTACACTGAACTTTTGCTCGAGTTCTCCGTTCGGTCCCAGTCTCCGGTTTATAATTTTTTCAGTGCCGGTGCGGCCGTGCGCATAGAAGGTAGGAGGAGTGGTTTGTTTCCAGGTGGTATGGAGGTGTTTGCCGACCAGGCTCCAGATCTTTACCTTGATTTTGTCAACAGAATCAGGTCCTTTATTGCGGATAAAGAACCGGAGGTCGCCTTGTGCGCCTGTGGTATATTTCTTCTTATTAAAAAGATCCTTGCTGTAAACCAACAAATCGGCGGCTTTAACGATATCAAAGCTGTTGCTGTTTGTAAAGATACCGGGTTTATGTTTGGAACTGATCCTTATATAATAACCCATTGCCGGGTTCACTTCTTTATTATGCGGAGTCCAATCGAAACAGTCCGGATAGTGACCGTCATATGTTTCTGTAATAACCTTTGTGAATCCACTTCCCTTAAGCTTAAGTTCGACTTTTACATTATAGTCGATTCCGCGGGTTACCCAGCATGTTTTTATCTGTGACTTCCAGGGGAATTTTTCGCCGCCCATTGGTTTTGAAATTTTAATCGATGGAGGATATTTATGATAAATTTCAAAGAAGCCTTCGGATTCGATGTATTTTGCACTGTTATTTGCATGCTCGATCCTGATTTTGTAATCCTTTCCATCCACGGCATTCTCCGTCATATCGAATATATAGCTACCGGTATTTGGTATTTGAAATAAATCTTCAAAATATAAAAGTTGGCCTCCTTTTTTCGGAATAATTTTTACAAACTCAATATTCGGAGGTGCGATCCAGCGGATCGTTACTCTTCCCGGTACCCCGATTCTTTCTCCGCCATTGGGATACACCACCCTGAAATTCCGATCTTTGGTAGTGGCCAATCGTTTGCTGCGCACTTTCGAGGATTGTTTGTAAACCTGCACCCCTTCTGCCCGTAAGTATTGGCCGATTCCCGTAATAAAGACCGAGTTGATAAAAACTAAAAGTAAAAATATTCTCTTAAACATGTGCAACCTCCTTATAT
>JAGLQA010000105.1 GCA_023137075.1 Candidatus Aminicenantota bacterium | reverse complement strand
TTAGATTATGAATAGATTTGCTCTTGACAGCAAGTGATTTTTTTGTCAAAATATCTCATGGCAATTAGCTTGAAAAACGAAGATGAGGTTTTTTTTAATCATCTCTTGAATTTTAGCATAAGGCAGGGTTCCGAAAATGACGGCTGAAATCTGGACCCTTGGCGGCGGGAAAGGAGGAACAGGTAAAACCTTTATTACCAGCAGCCTGGGGGTTAACCTGGCCAAAAGCGGCAGAAAAGTTATTCTGATCGATGCGGATTTAGGCGGGGCAAACCTGCATTCCTTTGTCCGGCTGAAAAAACCGAAACATTCACTCACGGATTTTTTTGAGAACCGGCTGCCCTTAGAGAAGATCATCGAAGACACACAAATTCCCGGTTTAAAGCTGGTAACCGGGGATATCCATTCCATCAATCCCCAGAACATTAAATATGCTCAAAAGTTAAGATTCTTTCGCCATATCAGGGAACTGGATGCGGATTATATCATTGTCGACTTAGGGGGAGGCTCCAATCTCAATACCCTCGATACTTTTTTACTGGCCGACAAATTAGTGGTTGTGATTTTACCTGAGATTACGTCGATTGAAAATTTATACCAGTTTTTAAAAAAAGTCCTGTTTCGTAAAATAAACCGGATCCTGCGCAAACACCGGATGAAAGATTCGGTTCTGGAAGCCTGGAGAAAAGGGGATACCCGGGGCATACACTCGATTGGAGAGATGATCCGATTCCTGAAAGGTCTTTCCTTTGAGACCAGTTTGATCATCGATGAAGAACTCGCCGGTTTTAAAGTTTCGATAATCTTGAACCAGGTGCGGGACAGGGAGCATATCGAAATGGGTTTTTCCGTCAGGAGTGTGATCATGAAATATTTTGGCATCTCGGCAATGTATGCCGGGTATATCGGGCATAATGATCTCTTCTGGAGATTTATCAACCAAATCCAGCCTCTTTCACAAAGTGCGGTGTCCCTGTCGAATAACCGTGAAATCAGCGCCCTGGCCCGCAATCTTGAAGAGGATAAACAAATAACATTGACCGAGATTTATCATGCCTAAGGAAGATTATACGAAATATTTTAAAGTCCTGGAAATCGACAGCAGTGCGTCTGCTGAAGAAATTCAACGGGCATATGTTCATTTAAAAAAACTCTATTCGGCGGATTCGATAATTACCCGGCCCATTAACGATGAAATTCCCGATGATAAGAAACGGATAATATTAAAAGAAATTGAAGAAGCCTATATAAGGCTCAACGCCCAACTACCCGTATCCGAAGCCGATACATTACCGGAAATAGTCATCGAGGAATTCCCCGTTGAAACGCAAAATATAAAAGAAGTCAGGGAAAGTATGGAAATATCCTTGAACGAATTTTCCATGTTGTCCGACATTCCCCTTAAAATGCTTGGAAATCTTGAAAATGAAAAATTTGCAGCACTCCCGGAAGCCGGTCTGGTCAGGTGGTATGTATTGACGGCAGCAAAAATACTTAAGCTGAATCCGAAAGAGACAGCCGATGAGTATATGACGCGCTACCGCCGGTGGCAAAAGCATAAATCCTCTTAAGGCATTGATTTATACAGACGAATTTTGAACTAATACAGGGTGGGTTGAAAGATACTCGCCGGAAGATTTGCGATTAATCATGAGTGTTATTTGATTTTAGAATATGTATTATGAGGTGACAATATGGCAGTGAGACCCTGTGTGCGTTTTCTGACCGACGAACTGATCGAACAAATCCTGTTTGAAGCCGGGGAAATACTCTGCAAACTCGGCGTAATAATACATAATGAAGAAGTCCTGACCATCCTGGCAGACCATGGGGCAGTCGTAAACCCGGAGAAATTTCATGTTTTGTTGAACCGGGAGATCATTGAACGAGTTGTGGCGTCCGCGGTTCCGTCTTTCAAACTCTATGATGTGCTGGAGAACCAGACCCATGATTTTTCGGGAACCAATGTCTATTTTACCCCGGCCTCTTCATCCTTAAATGTCCTGGATCACGAAACCGAAAAGGTACGGCGGCCCCATACCGGAGATTATATCGCATATACGAAAGTGGTCAGCGGGTTAAAGCATATTACTTCCCAGAGCACGGCCTTCATTCCCGCCGATGTGGATGAGAAAATATCAGACAGCTACCGCCTGTACTTGAGCCTGCTTTATGGCGAAAAACCGGTAATTACCGGAACATTTACCCTTGACGCCTTCCAGGTAATGAAAGAGATGCAGACAGCAGTCCGTGGTTCGGAAAAAGCATTAAAAGAAAAACCGCTTACCGTCTTTTCCTGCTGTCCTACTTCGCCCTTAAAATGGAGCGATGTAACGTCTCAAAACCTGGTCGATTGTGCCCGTGCCGGTATCCCGGTGGAATTAATCTCCGTACCCCTGTCGGGTTTTGTCGCCCCGGTCACACTGGTGGGAACCCTGGTGCAGCATACGGCCGAAACACTCAGCGGTATCGTTATCAACCAGCTAACTTCACCCGGTGCACCGTTACTCTACGGCGGCGCTCCGGCGCCCTTTGATATTCGTTACGAAACCACTCCTATGAGCGCTGTAGAAGCCCAGATGGTCAACTGCGCCGCCAATGAGGTCGGCACGTATTTAGGTCTCCCCACCCAGGCTTACATGGCCTTAAGCGATGCCAAAAGGTTAGATGCCCAGGCCGGGTTGGAAACCTCCATGGGAGCAGTGATGGGCGTTTTGTCGGGCATCAATAATATCGCCGGTCCCGGGGTGCTCGATTTTGTCAATAGTTTCAGTATCAAAAAATTGGTAGTAGATAACGAGGTTTGCGGTATGATGCTGCGTTTGGTTAAAGGAATAGAACCGAAAGAAGATTTTCCCGCGCTGCCCCATTTTCGGGAACTATTAGAACAGCAGCATTTGATTATTTCCGGACACACACGCCGCTACTTGAAGGAGGAACACTACTTTCCCGGCCCGGTGATTGATAGAAACAATCTAAGGCGCTGGCAGGAAGCCGGAAGCCGGACGCTGGTTGAAAGGGCCCATCAGGAAGTAAAACGATTGATTTCCGAATATCGGCCCTCGCGTCTTCCCGGTGACGTTAAAGCCCGGTTAACCGAAATCATGGAAAAGGAAGCTCGCTGCCGCGGCATGGACAGGTTGCCGGAAAGAACCGAATGATGAAAAGTGAAGTCATAAATTTTTCCTTAGCGGAAATCGAACCGGTAAGAACGCCGGTTTTCCAATCCCAGGGGATAACTCCCGGGGATAAACCGTCGCATGTGGTATATGAGTTATACGAAGACGGTGTAGAGTTATTTTTGAAACTTGCCGAACCGGCTGCCATTATTTCAGAGATTTCGATCCGTGAATTTGCTGAAATATACACCGGAGAAGGCAAGAATGAAAAGAACACACCACTGGAGCATATATTCCCCCGGGCCACCAACCTGGCGCTCTTTGTCGGCACATTGGGTGAGAAAATAAGCCGGGAGATCAGCCGCTTGCTTGACGGTTGTGATTTTGCCCTTGGCTTTATGCTGGATTCGGTGGCTTCATTTTGTGCGGATAAGGTCTCAAAAATGTCCGAGCAATATTTTTTAAAAACCCTGTTAAAGAGAGGCCAGGCTGATAATTCTACCCGTGTGCTCAATTACAGTCCCGGTTACTGCGGTTGGGATATCAGTGGTCAGGGTAAACTTTTTGCATCTTTACATTCTGAAGAGATTGGGATCCGGTTGAATGAGAGTTACCTGATGACCCCGTTAAAATCGGTTTCCGGTGTAATAGTGGCTGGGGACCGTAAGATCCACTATTTTAAAAACAACTATCCCTTCTGCAAAGAATGCAAGACCCGCACCTGCCGTTACCGGATCCGCTCTTTAGAAGCCTGGATCCCGGTTAGAGAAGATTAATCCGGGTTGCCGAACACACGAAGGCACTGCGGAACGATTTCACATTCGATTCTATGACCATCGGTACACAACATCTCCCCGTCAAAATGAGCGATTAAATCATCTTCCGAAGTGATTGTGATTTTTTTCGCTCGTTTTGTTATCGTTGCTTTGTGTTCGGTGTGCGTACCCTTCATAAATTTCGAAATGATTCCTAACATGGCTAATTTTCCGATTTCACCGACAATAATCAGATCGAAATAACCGTCGTCAAGTTTTGCCCCGGGGGCCATGTAAAAACCGCCGCCTTCTCGCCTCCCGTTTGCTACCGACACCTGGACTATCGGTAATTCAAGTTTTTTGTCGTCGTATTCGATGGTTACCCTGGTGGCTTTATTCGTAAGGAAAACGGTCTTTAAAACTACCGGTAAATAGAGCGCCATACCGCGCACCCGTTTGAATTTGCGGGCTTCTAAGGTAACAACGCCATCGAAACCGATACCCAATTGGTTGTCAAAGTAACGGGGTTCTTTACCCGGTATCGACACTTTACCCAAATCGACAATTCGAGTTTTGCCCTTTGCTATCAGCCGACATACTTCTTGAAAATCGGCAGGCACCCCCGCATTGTAGGTGAAATCATTACCGGAACCGGTTGGAAACAAAGCAAGCGAATAATTGACTTTGTTTTTTCTTTTAGAGGCTGCCATCAAACCGTTGATGACTTCATTGGTCGTACCGTCACCGCCTGCCGCGGCAATAATTTCAAAACCATCGCCGACAGCCTGTTCAGCCAATTCGATTGCATGCCCTTTTCTCTCGGAGTAAACCAGGTCGAAATCAAGCCCCGCTTCCTTAAGATACCGGCATATCTCGGATTCCACCCTACCGCTGTAACCCCGACCTGCGACCGGGTTAAAAATAACTTTAATTCTTTTCATTTAAATTAGTATTCCGACCCATTATGGGATTATTATAAAATTTTTTTGTTAAAAAAAGATATATTATCGGAAATAAAAGCGGATGTCAATACCAAAATCCACCGGCAAATTCCCCATTAAAATCGCACTCCCAATGCCACGGCTCGTTAATGTCCGGATTCTGGGTAAAGCCGTAAGCAGCCCCATGCTGCCGGAGCCAAAAGAATAGCCACGACTCTTCCCACTTGAATATGCTTTCCGGTGACGTGTCGGCTTCTGCCCAAACTCCATCCTCTTTGTAAGTAAAATCAACTGCTTTTCCATGTTGGTGGGGACTGTATCCGGGCGAAAATACTCGCTGATTAATATATTTCGCAAGGAATTGCATCGCCCTTTCTCCATGCTCACCACCTTCCAAAATTCGCCGATGCTCCCTGGTTCTTTTATAGTATTTCGGGTAATTTCGTTCCCATATGGAAAACTGTTTACTGGCTGATCGATAGCCACTCCGTATACGAATATCTATCACATGCTGTCCTTTCTTTAAGCCTGCGGACTTTGCCCGGGATAACGCCTTACGAGCATCCTTCAACATTTTCCTTACCACATCAATAATATCGCTGTGAAGTTGAATCGACCGTCCCGGAAGCGAATCGCCTGCCGGAAGATTCTTAAGAAAAGCGCCAGGAATATTCCCGGCATAGACTGCTTTTTTTGCCGACCACAATTGTACCTGCGAATCATAAACAAGACGCATGAAACGAGTGCAAGCAGGATCGGGAAGAGTTCTCAAATCCGCAGATGTAATTACGCTTTGATCCTGCATTCCCAAAATTCCTCCCGAAAAAAACAAAATAACAACCCAAATCAATGTAATCATAAATTGCTCCCTTTACACAGGTGAGGATAAAAAAAGGACCGGCTAACCGCAGTTATCCGGTCCTTATGATGGTAATTCAAAATTTAATTTACTTTTTTTTGGCGCCACTACTACTGCCGGAACTCCCACTCGACGTACCCGCAGCCTTGACAGACCCGGTTGACCTGCTGCCTGTTCCCGAAGAAGAACCGGAATAGCTGCTGCCGGAGCCGTTGCTTGAACCTCCCCGGTAACCGGCGAACCCGGAATTTATAAGATTCCGGTCTACCACGGACCGCCTTAGTACGTTACGTTCCAGGTCGTTAATATTCCTCGAAGAGATACCCAGTTTAGGGCATATTACCGCGTTTTCCATACTTGAGTAAAAAATATTTAACCCCACCTTACCGGCCCATTTTGAATCCGGGTTCCAATCGCAGCCGGTGTGAGAAACGACCTGGTTGATTTCGACACCATCAATTTTAACCGAATTGAGGTTCTCCGGTCTTAAGAATACCGATTTATTCTTATTAAAATTTGTATTCTTAATTATTTTCGAATTATCAAGTTTTAGCCCGGTCGTCGACACATTGAAAGCGACATGCTTTTTGATCTTTTCAACAGGCGCCCGGTTCATTTTTGTTATTATATTTTTGATGTTTTCCGGGACCTTGTGTAAGGAGGGTTTTTTCGTGGCCGTTTCCCAATTGTATTTTTTTGAATAGGCCATCCGCCATGCCTTACTGCCATGTTCCCGGTAGGTGTAATAGAGTTGACTGTCTCCGTAAATATAATAAATCCAATGGCCGAGAGAACCGAAGGCATAATTCCTGAGACTAAACCGGAAGCCCTGGAAGCACAGCCCGAATTCCGCCGCCGGTAAGATCTCCACGCTGCAGATCCCCGGTGAAAAAGCATCTCCCGGAATCCAGATCCAGCCGTCGGTTTTACTGAAGAACCAGGTCCCTAAGTGGGCCGGTGCCCAACCCCAGGGCTGGTTCGGAACCAGAACTAATTCTCCCTTTACCCGGACATAATTGGCATCCCGGAAGGGCCGGTTGGCCTGAAAAACATCAGCGAAGGGTTTCCAGACATAACCGAACAGTTCATTATATTCCCACTCACCAAATCGAGTCGACCATTTTTCAGCGAAGTGAACAATGCCGGGTGAACGCCGGTAAATAACAGCCGGTACTTTGCTCTTGCCATAGTGCAGCTCTTTGAACTTTTTGTTGATATATATATTCCATGCCGTGAATTCCACATCTTTTTCCATTATATCCGCTTTGAAATCATAGTCTTTCGTAACCATGAACCCTTTACCGGCTGATGCATATTCTTTCTTGCCGGACTTGTGGTCACTGCCATAGAGAATACCTACCTTGCCCCTCTTTACAAATCCCCGGGTTTCGCCATCATCGTTCACTTTCAGGTAAATGGTTGATCGTTTAATCATCTTTACGGCAGCGGTTGGGGTGATTACCTGAAAAATTTCTTCATTATAGACCTGGTTCATACTAAAAATACCCCCCTTTTTCAACTGCAAGGTGGTGATTTTACCCTTTGTGGTTAAGCTCTTTGATAGGATCGTATCCAATTTTAGTTCGGTATTCTTATCTAAGCGCATCAGTGTGCCGTTATCAAATTGAATCTCACATCTTCCCCCGGACTCCGTATAAATGATGTCCCCCGGTACCAGAGGCAGGTTAACCACTGCTTGTAAAGCCCGATCTTCCCCGGATTTTAATACAAAGGCTTCCTTATCTACAAATGACACATGACAATAGATCGTATTTTTTTCAGCGTAAATATTTTTCGAAACAGAGAAACCAACTGTCAATACGAAAATAACCGCGATAAAGACTGATGTATAACATCTTTTTCTCATAATAACCTCCTGGTTTGAGATTTTTTGAACACATCATTTCGGAGCAATTTTGTTTCCAGGTCGATGACAGCAAAATGTCCTATTTTTAGGACAGAATATTCGATTGTTTTTGTAAAATAGGACATTGCGCCGGTCCTGAGAAAAAAGAATTCCGGTCTTTTTGACCGGCCGGGTTTTGAAACAAGCGAAAAATTGTATAAATTTTGTTTTTATTTGCCTCATCGTATTGACTTTACAACTATTTTGAGGTAAATTAGTTATCTTAATATAGGAGGAAAAAATTATGAATAAGAATGAGTTGGCATTGCAAATGGTAAAAGACTCCAGTATTACTAAAAGTGATGCATTAATAGTTATCGATACTTTGATTGAAGTTATTACGAAAGAACTCCAAAAAAATGATGGGAAAATAACCCTGGTTGGATTCGGAACGCTTAAAACTATTAATAAAAAGAAGAAAAAAGGAAGAAACCCGAGAACCGGTGAAGAGATCATTATACCGAAGAAGAAAACTGTGAAATTTGTTCCCGGAAAAAAATTAAAAGAACTTATAAATAAATAGAATCGGTTTCTATTGATGGTTGTACAGGCGCGTAGCTCAGTTTTGGTTAGAGTGCTACCTTGACACGGTAGAGGTCGGCGGTTCGAGTCCGCCCGCGCCTATTACCCAATACAAAAAAAAATGAAATGAGTGAAATTCGAAATAAAGATATAGTATTGCTGACAATAGATGGTGAATTAAAAGATCTGGCCGCTGCTTATCCCGAAGAAGCAGAGATCAAAGAAATTAATTTCCTGTCTGAAGAAGCGAGGGAAGTTTACAATCACTCGGGTTCTCATTTGTTGGCACACGCTGTTACCGAATTATTTCCCGGTGCCCGGTATGGAATCGGCCCCGCCATTGAAGATGGCTTTTATTATGATTTTCTCACCGAAGAACCCTTTACTCCCGAAGACCTGGAGGCAATCTCGAAGAAGATGAAATTCCTGGTGAAACAAAACATCCCGGTTGAGAGAGTGATATGGGATAAACAGAAAGCAATCGATTATTTCACTTCTAAAGGTCAGAACCTGAAAGTGGAACTGATTGCCGAGAAAGTGGAAGGTGAAGAAGTCTCGTTATACCGGCAGGGGGATTTTGTCGATTTATGCCGTGGTCCGCATTTGCCCGCAACCCGCTATCTGAAACATTTTAAACTTTTATCTGTGGCAGCTTCGTACTGGAAAGGCGACGAAAAAAACCATTCCATGCAGAGGATTTACGGTGTTGCTTTTCCCACGGCTGAAGAGTTGAATGAACATTTAAAACGTTTAAAGGAGGCCCAGGCCCGTGACCATCGCAGGCTCGGCACGGAATTGGACCTCTTTTCCATCCGGAACGATATCGGGGCCGGCCTGGTTTTATGGCACCCGAAAGGCAGTATTATCAAGTATGAGATCGAAAAATATTGGTATGAGGAACATTTGAAAAACGGGTACGAATTATTGAATACTCCCCATATCGCAAAAAGTGATCTCTGGAACACCAGCGGCCATAACGAATTTTACAAAGAGAGCATGTTTACCCCCATTGAATTTGATAATACGGAATACCAGTTGAAACCCATGAATTGCCCTTTTCATATCAATATATACCAATCCAGGAACAGAAGTTACCGGGAAATGCCCATAAAATGGGCGGAATTGGGTACGGTTTACCGGTATGAACGGAGCGGTGTTCTGCATGGTTTAATGAGAGTCCGTGGATTTACCCAGGATGACGCCCATATATTTTGCACACCCGCCGGTCTTGAAAAAGAGGTTGAAGAACTCATCGAGTTTAGCCTGAGAATGTTAAAAACCTTCGGATTTACCGAATTAGACGTATACCTTTCGACCCGCCCTGAAAAGTATGTGGGTGAACTTGAAGATTGGGAAATGGCGACTGCGGCCTTAAGAACTTCATTAGAAAAATGCAATGTGCCCTATGAGATCGATCAGGGAGAAGGGGTTTTTTACGGGCCGAAGATCGATATAAAAGTCAAGGACGTGCTGAAACGGTCCTGGCAGTGCACTACTATCCAGATCGACTTTAATTTACCGAAACGATTCAATTTAAAATATTCCGACGATCAGGGTGAAATCAGCCGGCCCATAATGATTCATAGAGCGGTCCTGGGATCCCTGGAACGGTTTTTCGGGGTATTGATTGAACACTACGGAGGGTTCTTCCCAACCTGGTTAGCCCCCATCCAGGTCATCGTTATTCCGATTACCGACCGGAACACGGACTACGCGAAAAGTATCTATGACACGTTAAATGCGCATTCCATCAGGGTTGAATTAGAGCAGCGAAACGAGGGTATCGGTAAAAAGATCAGGGACGCGGAAGTGAAGAAAACACCTTATATTATCATTGTCGGTGACGAAGAAGAGAAAGAGAAAAATATTTCTTTTCGGATTCATAAAAAAGGAGACCAGGGTAAAAAAAGCCTTGATGATTTTATGGACAAAGTAAAAAAAATAATTATGGAGAAAAATTCGTATTATGAGATTTAAGAAACCGAGACCCAAAAAGAAGCTTCATTTTATTAACGAAGAGATAAGGGCGTCGGAAGTACGTTTAATCGATGAAGAAAAAAAACAGTTGGGCATTGTCCCGCTGAAGGAAGCGCTTGAAATTGCAATGGGAAAAGAGCTGGATTTAGTTGCCATTTCCCCGAAGGCCAATCCGCCGGTATGCCGTCTACTTGATTACGGTAAATACCTGTATTCACTTCAGAAAAAGGCCCACGAAGCCCAGAAACTGCAGAGAAAAGTTCACATAAAAGAGATAAAATTCACACCGGTAATCGGGGACCACGATATTGAAGTTAAATTAAAAAAAATAAAACAATTTCTCGAAGACGGAAATAAAGTCAAAATAACTATCTGGTTAAGAGGAAGACAGAAACGAAGACCGGAATTGTTAGGAGTTATGACTGGACGAATCATGAACATCCTGAAGGAGATAGCTGAAATCGAATCACCTCCCAAAACGGAGAGGTGGAGCTGTCATATCCTGATCGGGAAAAAGAAAGGAGATAAAGGAGAAAAAGATGCCAAAACTTAAAACTAATAGAGGTGCAAAAAAAAGATTTTCATTTACGGCGACTGGAAAAATTAAAAGAAAAAAAGCAAATCACTCACATATCCTGACGAAAAAAAGTGCGAAAAGAAAACGAAATCTAAGAAAGTCCACCATCGTTGTAAAGGAAGAATTTAAAAGATTGAAAAGTTTACTGCCTTACTCATAATGATAACCGGAGGAAAATATGCCAAGAGTAACACGAGGGAATAAAAAACTTTTAAGAAGAAAGAAAATACTAAAATTAGCCAAAGGATTTTTCGGGGCTAAGAAAAAAAATTACCGGACCGCAAAAGAAGCGGTTGAGAAAGCTCTAACCTATTCGTACCGGGACAGGAGAAATAAAAAAAGAGATTTCAGGAAATTATGGAATATCAGGATAAATGCGGCTGTAAGAGAATATGGTTTAAGCTATTCGAGATTCATTAATGGATTGAACAAGGCCGATATTAAATTAAACAGGAAGATTTTGTCTAATTTAGCTGCTGCGGAACCGAATACTTTCAAGCAGATTGTCGAAAAAGTCAAAGCCTCCACATGAGTCGTGAACTGAAAAATGAGATTGAAAAGACAAAAAAGGTTTTTTTAACAGAGAGCAGGCAGGTTCAGTCTCAAGGAAATTTGCGGTACTTAGGGCATAGGTATATCCACAAAAATGAGGAGTGGCGATGGAAATAGATGAGTTTTTAAAATTAGAAGAAAAAGTTACCAAAATGGTAGGAAGTGCAAAGCTGGTGAAGGAAGAGAATAGAAAATTAAAGCTTGAAATTGAAAAGTTAAGAAAAGTGTCGTCCGTCAATGATGCAGAGAGATCTGAGATACAGAAAAAGGTAACGGCATTAATCGAGTTAATAGATTCTATTGAAAAATGATCATGAAGGAGATTGAAGTACAGGTTCTGGGTAAAAACTTCAATTTTAATATACCTGGTAACATAAAAAGTGAAGACTTTTTGGAAATTGTGCGTTTTGTTGAAACCAAATTATTTAAAATAAGAAAAGAAGCCGAAGATCTCGATTCTTTTAGATTGGGATTGCTCACTGCCGTTAATATCGCAGAGGAGTACTTTTCTGTGAAGAGAGAAAATGAGAGATTACGGATTATGCTGAATAAAATCGATAAGATGGTATCGCCCCAGGAAGAGGCAGATCAACCGTCGATTCGTTTTTCGTCCTAGAAAAAAATGAAAGGAGGAAACAATGAACGTTCTTTTAAATATATTATTATTTATAGTTGGAATAGGAACCGGTTTCGGGATACTTTTGTTATTCAAGAAGAAAATATTCGCCGGTGAATATGAAAAAGTTTCATTATTAAAGCAGAAACTCGAGGAAAAAAGCCGCTGCGAATTTGAAGACTTCAGGAAAAAATTAACCGTCGAATTAAAAAATGAATTTATCAGCTGGAAGAATGAATACAATCAGAAACAGGCCTATAAAGCTACCCGGATGACCGAGATGGAGAAAAGGCTGATTCAGAGGGAAGAGAATCTTGATAGGCGATATATCAATCTCGACAATAAAGAAAAAGAGATAAAACGAAAGGAAAAAGATTTACATTATCATGAAGAGGAATTGGTCGTACTCAAAACCAGGTTAAACAATATGCATGAAGAGCAGAGAATCAAGCTTGAACAGATATCGGGAATGACGGCCCAGGAAGCAAAAGAGATGATTATTAAGCAATATGAAAGTGAAGCCCGGATGGAATCGGCCCAGAAGTTGAAAGCCATAGAAGACGAATTAAAAGAAAAAAGCGATACCATGGCAAAGGAAATCATTTCTACTTCGATACAACGGGTTGCCAGCGAACACATTATCTCATCCTCGGTAACAGTCATCGACCTGCCCAACGATGAGATGAAAGGCCGGATTATCGGCAGGGAAGGGCGGAATATCAGGGCCTTAGAAACCGCTACGGAGGTTGATTTCATTGTTGACGATACGCCGGAAGCGATCATCGTGTCTTCTTTTGACCCCATCAGAAGGGAAATTGCCAAAAGAGCCTTAGAAACACTGATAACAGATGGCCGGATTCATCCCGCCAGGATAGAAGAAATTGTGGAAAAGATTAAAGGCAACTTCAAAAAATATTTGCGCGAAGTGGGTGAAAATTCCGTAGTCGAATTGGGTATCCGTGATGTCGACCCGGAGTTATACTATTATTTAGGCAAATTGCAATTTCGTACCTCATTTGGCCAAAACGTACTCCAACATTCAAAAGAAGTAGCTATGATTGCCGCTTTTATGGCCAGGGAACTCGGGGTAAATGTTAACATCGCCAAGCGAGCCGGTTTGCTGCACGATATCGGGAAATCGATCGACCGGGAAACTGAAGGAACCCACACCCAGTTGTCGGTTGAACTGGTAAAGAAACACAAAGAATCGAAGCGAGTCCAGGAAGTAATCGCTTCCCATCATATGGATACTGAGTTTACCTCTGTCGAAGGTGTGCTGATTCAGGCAGCGGACAGTATGTCGGCAGCCAGGCCCGGCGCCAGGCGAGAGATTTTCGAAACCTATATAAAGAGACTCGAAAAACTGGAAGAATTAAGTCGATCTTTTGATGGAGTGAATAAAGCCTATGCCTTACGGGCAGGCCGGGAAGTCAGGGTCATTATTAATTCCAATGACCTTGATGATAATCGCACTTTTGTGGTCTCCAAAGATATTGCGAAAAAGATCCAGGAAGAAATAGAGTACCCCGGTCAGATAAAAGTAACGGTTATTCGGGAAGTAAGGGCGATTGAATATGCAAAGTGAGGGAGCAGCTAAAAGTAAGTTATTTCAAATAATTTTTATCGGCGATGTTATCGGGAAAGCCGGCCGGCTATTTCTCGCTAAAACCCTGCCTCTAATTAAGATACGGTATAGTCCCGATTTAGTTATCGTCAATGGTGAAAACTCGGCCGGAGGCCTCGGTATTACGCCTAAAACTGCTGCCGAAATATTTGATGCCGGGACCGATATCATAACCGGTGGTAATCATATGTGGGATAAAAAAGAAGCCATCGGTCTATTAAGGGATGATAAGCGTATCATAAGACCCTTAAATTTCCCGCCCTCGGTGCCGGGTAAGGGCTACCATATCTTTCAAACCCAGGATGGCACCAGCGGTATTATCATTAACCTGCAGGGGCGTGTTTTTATGGAACCGGTGGTTGATAATCCGTTCTTAATAATGGACCGGTTTCTCGAGCAATATGAATATAAAATCAGCCTTATTGATTTTCATGCCGAGGCTACTGCTGAGAAGCAGGCCCTTGGATTTTATCTTGATGGAAGAGTGAGCGCCATATTGTGTACGCACACCCATGTTCAGACCTCGGATTTGTGGATAATGGAAAAGGGCACGGCTTTCCAGTGTGATGTAGGCATGACCGGGTCTTTAGATTCTGTGATCGGCATGAAGAAGGAAGCTGTGATTAAGAAGTTTCTAACCGGCATTAATCATCGTTTCGAGGTCGAGAAAACAAATCTTATCCTTGATATGACTGTGGTAGATATTGACAGAAGGAGTGGGAAAGCGGTAAATGTCGAAGCTGTAAAACTGCACGATCACATTTACGAAAAGCAGTTGGGATTTTAGGAATCTTTCCAATGTTATCGAAGTAGACCGGGAATGAAAAAAAATTCGTTACATGTGCATTTAATCGAAGATAGTTACCGGAACTATTTATCTATAGATAATAAGAATAACACGGAATATTTTTTTAAGAATAATAAGGGATTACTAACCAGGAAATTCAACGAAGAGTGGCGAAGCCGTTCTATCGAATTAAATTCTATTGCGGATGCCGGTAAATATGCTGCCGATAACCTGAAGTTTAAATTGGAGCCAGCCAGGGACCTGGACATCTCATTCAAACCGGGGAAAATCTTGAGAGATAATGAGTATATTTTGCAAGCGCTGCAAAATCTTAATATTCCGGCATGGGAGGTGATTTTCAGGGCAAACTGCACCAGGCGAATCATTATCAGGAAGGAGAACAAAAAAAAGGAATCGGGTTTTAAATATTTCAGCATATTGATAAAATTGCGATTAAACGGTCACAGGGATGTTATCGAGATAGGGGAGGGTTCGGTTCGCGAGGCCAAATTCAACCTATCCGGCCTCAGCACTCGCATTAAGGAGATCATTCACAACCATAAACATAGAAAAAATATTGTTTTTTCCGATAAAATACCGGTAATTTTAAGTCCCGGTGACGGGGCCGTCTTTTTTCACGAAATATTGGGACATTCCTTAGAAGCGGATTATTTATTCCGGGGAATCTCACCTATATCTTTGAAGGATATGGGTAAACAGATTATTTCAAAGAATGTAACAATGGTGACCGGGGATAAAAACGATGATTTTTTCGAGAGCATTGCCTGCGATGATGAGGGAGAACCTTTAAAGCCCATCGTTCTGGTAAAGAATGGAGTGCTGAAAAATGTGATCGCCGATTCGTTTTATAAAGAACTGCTGAATCTCAAGAATGGTGGCCATTCGCGAGTTAGGGATTTTACCGGAACTCCCATGCCGCGGATGTATGCCCTTTATATAAAACCCGGGAATTACCATCCCGATGAATTACTCGAATCCACGAAATATGGAGTCTATGCAAAAGAATTCGGCGACGGCAGAGTTTATTTTGAAGAGAATCTTTTCTATTTTAATATTAAGGAAGCCTTTTTAATAGAGAATGGCCGCCTCTCAGTACCCTTAGGCAACGTGGTGGTGCGGGGGAATATCCTCGAGGCGTTAAATTCCGTGGAAATGGTTGCCGATGATTTTCGCTGCGATAAAGGGATTAGCTACTGCTT
>JAGLQA010000104.1 GCA_023137075.1 Candidatus Aminicenantota bacterium | reverse complement strand
ATTGCACCTCCGTTTAATATGAACTGCGAATCCAATTTTCCTAAAACGAAATAGTTACAAAGCAATCTATTGACTATTAGGGGATTTTGTCCTATTATAGTGCATAATGAAAAAATACGATTTCCCCCTGGGACTCATTAAATTTGTGGACTTATTTTATGACAACCGGGGTGGATTAAAAAAAATCAATATGTATTATCTTTAAATTATATAGGAGTTAACCGATGCTACTTGAATTAAAGAAAGGCGTAGACATTCTTTCGGATATTGGCGCGGTCGCGTCAATGGATGAAGCCCGTAAACTTTTCGAAGAAAAATGTGATGAGGAAAACCTCGCCAAAATAAACACCATAAAAAATGAAGAAGCGCTGTTAAAAATAGCCAACGCGATTTCCCTTCTCAAACCCGAGGCAGTGTGGATAAACGCATCCTCGGAAGCCGATTTACAGTATGTCCGGGACATGGCCCTTAAAAACGGTGAAGAATTCGCCTTAAAATTGGACGGTCACACCTGCCATTATGACTTGCCCGAAGACCAGGCCCGGTTAATCAAGCAGACATTTTACATCGTCAATGAAGGTGAAGATATCTCGGTGCTGGCGAGGAAGATGCTGCGCGGTGAAGCCTACGATTATATCAAAGACACCATGGGCGGTATCATGCAGAGCCGCATCATGACCGTATCCTTCTGGAATCGAGGCCCAGTGGGCGCCAAAGCGGCAGTGCCGGCAATCATGATTACCGACTCATTCTACGTGGTCCATTCGGGAAATATTCTCTATCCCCCGGTGTTCGCCAATTTCGATAAAGAGGTAGAACGGGCCGGTGTTTTTTTTACCAATACACACAGCATGGGCACCTTTAAAAGCGAAGATATTCCTAAAGCACGTATTTTCATGGATAGAAGCTGGTTCACCACGTTCTCGATGTACTGCACCTACGCGGGGAACACATTGATGCTGAAAAAGGGAAACCACCGTTTTGCCGTTGACCTGTGCACCTACTACCGGGAAGAAGACCAGCTCTCGGAGCATATGTTTATTACCGGCCTGACCGGCCCCGGCGGCCGCAAAACCTTCATGGCCGGCGCCGCGCCTTCGGGGTGCGGGAAAACGACCACCGCCATGGTGGGCAGCGATTTTATCGGCGATGACTTAGCGCAGATCTGGCTCGAAGATGACGGCACCATGCGGGCGGTTAACCCGGAGATCGGTATTTTCGGCATCGTCAAAGATGTGAACCGCGAGGGAGATCCCTACCTTATGAAGTGTTTACGCGGTGACAAACCGGCCGAGGCTATCTGGTCAAATGTGCTGATCGATGACGATCTCGTTCCACATTGGACAGGCAGCGGCGAGCCCACCCCGGCAAAGGGGCGGAATTTTCAAGGTGAATGGACACCCGGCAAAAAGGATGCCACCGGCAACCCGGTTCCCATATCCCATCCCAATGCCCGTGTTACCTTAAGCTGCGCCTCCATCGATAACTACAATTACGAACTGGGTAACAGTCCGGCGGGGGTGCCTATCAAAGTGATAACCTATTCCGGGCGTGACAGCGATACCATGCCCCCGGTCTGGGTCGGAAAAACCCCGGATCATGGTGTGATAATCGGCGCTTCGATTATTTCCGCGGCCACCGCTACGGAAGTCGGCGTTACCGGTGTGAACCGCCAGCCCTGGGCCAATGCCCCCTTTACTCCCGGTCCTCTCGCCGATTACATGGATGCTCAATTCACCTTTTTTAACAGCCATAAATTGACACAAAAGCCGATCATGGCCGGGCTCAATTATTTTCTGACCCACGGTGCGCGCGGCGGAGACCCCGGCGACACCACCCTTCTGGGTGAAAAACGGGATGTAAAACCGTGGCTAACCTGGTTAGAACGCCGCGCTCACGATGAAGTAAAAGCCATAGATTCACCGATTGGATTTATTCCGCTGTACGACGATTTAAAGTTGATCTTTAACGAAACAATTGCGAAAGAATATACTAAAGAACTGTATGATAAACAGTTTTCCTTCTACATCGATAATATTATCGCCCGAATCGACTTGCAGAAAAAAGCTTACAGCGAGGAAAGGGATTGTCCGCAGCGTATTTTCGAGGTATACGATGAGCAGCGTGCCGGGCTTGAGGAATTGAAGTCAAAATACGGGGCAGTCGTTTCTCCGGATCAACTAATCGAAGCGTATGGGGTAAAATAACCGGCCTGTTCCTATCGAGGCGAACCAATTTGCAAGGCTGAAAGGTTAATAGACGATATAGTTTGCGCCGTATCCGACTCTGTTACATCCGTATACTATCCACATAAAACCGCCTTCGCCCCAACCGGTTCCCCATGAATTTTTAAGCAGCCAGGCCCCTTTCGCGTCGTCCCATCCACAAAGGGTTACGATGTGGTTAACCGCAACATTTCTCCTTTTCGTGCATTTGTTGAATACACCGGAGGTATAGACCTGGAACCAGGAATCGACGTAGATGCCCACCTGCACGGAACCGTAGGTATAGATGGCTTCTTTTATTGCTTCAACGGAAGGAACATTGTTCGATCCATTCACAAACGCCCAACTCTGAACCTGGTAAGGTGTCGGGCACGATGTATCGCAGGGAACATCCATTGCCACATAGGGGAAGCATGCTTCCAATGCTGCTCCCGGGCTCACCAGCAGATCGTTCGCCCAGGACCCGCCATTGCATCCCCAGCCCCAGGGGTTACAGGATATCAATTGTTGTTCCGACAGGTCTACGACTATGCCGTCTTTTTTCAAAATTGCGGATTCCAATAAACTGACTGCCGTTATTGCCCAGGCTCCGCCGCAGCTGCCCTGGTTAAGAACGACGCCGCAGTACCCGGTATAAGATGAGGGCAAAGTGGAAAGATTGTTCCGAAGGAAGACATCCCGCATATCCGCTTCTCCAAAGGGAGACGAACACGAAAGGTCTTCCCTGAAACTGCACAATTGCGCCAGGTCATACTGCATGGCCGGGTTGACACCGACTGTAAAGGTATAACCCCGGGCTTCGATTTCAGCCTCCATGGCCTCGATTTTTGCTTTAATCTCTGTCCGTTTACTTACCGGGTCAAGGGTTTCTTGACCGGAGTAAACCGCTTGTGAAGAAAGGACAGTGAGAAATACCGCCAGTACAACCACGACCGGCACTCCCCAAAAACATTTTTTTGTGATTTTTTTCATTTTTTTAACCTCCTTTGTTATATAAGTGTCCGTAGTTTAATGTATACGAAAACACCCCTTTTTCTTAAATAAAGCGTGCGGAACGATATGATAATATGATGTAAAGTCACAACTTCTATAAAATACACCCATTTTTATGGATATCAATCAGCCTAAAGTTGTAAAATCGGTTGTATTTTTATTCCCTATTAGTAAGACTAAAGTCTTACATCGGTTGTATTTTTCCATTTTAACGAAGAATCTTTATCTCTACTTCGTATTTGGGGCGATGATTGTTCCCTTTAAGTCAACTCCCGGTGAGTTTCGTTCTTGCAAATGTGACGAGTTTCCTTTAAAATAGTTGTGTCAAGATACTCTTTTTACGTTACCGGAATCCATGAAACAACAAAAAAAATATCTTTCACACGAGCACCCGCTGCGTTTTGCCCACCGTGGCAGCAGGATATTGTGGCCGGAAAATACCATGACGGCCTTCCAGGGAGCCGTAGACGCGGGCTGCATCTACATCGAAACCGATATCCATGTAACCGGAGACGGGGTTATCGTTA
>JAGLQA010000103.1 GCA_023137075.1 Candidatus Aminicenantota bacterium | reverse complement strand
TGAAGTCCTTGTTTATACCGGTAAACAGCACAATTACTTATAAAATAAAAGCAGGAGAAAAATTTTCCTTTTCCGGTTACTTAGGCGCCTTTCCGGGAGAAGCCCTGCAATATGAAATAAAAGCCGACGGAAAGACGGTTTTATCTCAGCCGGTTACTACCGGGTTAACTTACTTTTGCCGTGAGGTTACCCCGTCATCTACGAAAAAAGGGACGCTTATCGAAATAGCGGTCAAGAATAAAGATAAAAACAATGGCGCCGGCGTGCTGGGAAATTTCACTTTTTTTCGCAAAAAAGAGGAAAAACCCAAGAACTTCGTGTTTTACCTCATCGACGCGCTGCGAGGTGATTACGGCGGCTTAACTGAGGCAAAAGAACTTTTCGAAAGTCATTTCAAAGAGGGCGCTATATTCAAAAACGCCTATGCCAATGCCGCCTGGACAGCGGATTCGCTGGCGGTTATTTTTTCCGGGAAATACAAATTTTCATTAGTAGACGACCAGGTTTACCACCCCAATCTCGCGGAAGAGGAATTTTTATTGGCCGAATACATGAAGGGGAAAGGTTACGCCACTGCCGCCTTTATTGCCAATTCCTTTTTAGTAAAAAACAATTCCTACCAGGGATTTGATTTTGTTTATTTATGCTGGAAAGGAAAGCGCGATCTATCCATGTTCCCCTCTCGAATAGAATACACGGCCTACAAGTATGGCGATATGGAGGTTTTTATTCGTGACTTTGCCCGGCAGAACAGGGATAAGAAGTTATTCATCTATATCCACACGCTGGAACCTCATGACCCCTATGAACTGCCCTTAGAGATGCGCCGTTATTCCAGGAACATCGGGATAGAATTATTAAAGAGTGTATACGGCAAGTTTAAAATATTCTTAAAGAATCCGGTCCCGGAACAGGTCGAAACCCTGAAAGCTTTGTACCGGGATGAGGTGCCGGCATCTTATGATTTTTTCGAGAAAACCACCGGGTTGTTCGAGCAAGAGGGAATCCTTAGTGGGAATTCACTCTACCTGTTGACCGCGGACCACGGCGAGCGTTTTTTTGAGCATGGTTCCTGGGTTCACGGCCGTCCCGACGTATACAATGAGGTGCTGCGCATCCCCTTTATGATGAAGGGGCCCGGCATTAAACCGGGGTATTACGAAAAAAATGTGCAGTTAGCCGACATTTATCCCACGGTTATGGATTGGTTGGGGGACCGAAAAGTGGGGGCAATAGTGGGGGATTCTTTATTAACCTATATCCACGGCAAGGCGGATAATTTTAATAACCGCGTTATATATGCCGATGGCACCAAACATCCTTTTCAATACGCTTATATCACCGGGGATATCAAGATAATTATCGAAAACGATAGGAACCGGGTTTACGATCTCAGTATTGACCCGGGTGAGACGAAGAACCTGGCAGGAGAAAAACGGTTTTCAGAAATGATTAAGGCGGCCCGGCGGTTTCGGGGAAAATTTAAAAAAAGCTCCGGGAAAAAGGACTCCGGCCTCAATGCCGAAGAACGGGAAAGACTCAAGTCTCTCGGCTATATAGATGAGTAATAATCTTTTTCATTTGAAAAAAAAAGCATGGAGAGCACGACACTCATTAAACTCATATTAGTGTTCTCAGGCCCGGAACTATTATATATAGGGAAACCCTGAGACAACCTCCAATCTTCCGGAACATGAATTGCTGAATTTACGTGAATTATGTTTAAAAAATTTTCATTTTATGATATAGTAAGTTTTTATGTCAAAATCAACCAACACGGAGGTATTGTGATGTTACTACATCAGCAGTTTATTAAAACAGCAAAAAAAATGGGGAACAAGATGGCAATAATCGATCGCTCCACAGGTAGATCGGTTCCCTTTGCCAGGGCTTTAATCGCCACCCTTATCCTGGCAAAAAAATTCAGGAAATACAAGGATGGCTTCATCGGTGTCATGATTCCCACATCAGCCGGCTGCATTCTTACGACCATCGGGTTAATAATGGCCGGAAAAGTGCCGGTAATGATAAATTACTCGACCGGTGCTGCCGATAATTGTGAATATGCCCAGAGCAAATGCGGATTCAAAACAATTATCACCTCGCGCGCCTTAATGGAAAAGATCGGTTGCCGTCTTGTGCCGGGGATGGTCTTTATCGAAGATATCATGGATCATATTTCCGGTAAGGATAAACTCCAGGCCGCCCTGAAATCTAAATTACCGACCCCTATGCTATTTCGAAAAGTCTACCGGGGCGACATGAATGATAACGCGGTAATCCTCTTTACCAGCGGCAGTGAGAAAGATCCCAAGGCCGTGCAGTTGACACATGAAAATTTCAATTCGAATATTAATGATATTTATATGGTATTGGACCTGCGGGATGAAGATATCGTAATGGGAAACCTACCGCTCTTTCATGTGTTCGGCCACAACGTGAACTTCTGGCTGCCCATACTGCGCGGTTTAACCTGCGTCACCTATGCCAATCCCTTAGATTACAGGAAGATCGTGGAGATCCTAAGAGATGAAAAAGTCACCATTATGGTAGGTACACCGATCTTTTTTACGGGCTACCTGAGACGGTCGGAACCGGGAGATTTTAAGAGTGTCCGAATCGCGGTCGCGGGCGCCGATAAAACGCCGGACATCCTGCGGGAAGGATTCATGAAAAAACACAACCTGACCCTTTACGAAGGTTACGGATGTACGGAAACAAGCCCGGTAGTTTCCTTGAACATAGGAGAAAACAACAGACCGGGAAGCATCGGCCTCCCCCTTCCCAGCGTTCAGGTAAAGATTACCGGCCTTGAGAGCGGTGAAGAACTACCCCGGGGAAAAGAGGGAAAAGTCCTGGTAAAAGGAGATCTCATCATGAAGGGATATTTCGATGACTTAGAAGAAACATCCCTGAGAATCAAGGACGGCTGGTATGACACCGGTGATATGGGTATGATGGATGAAGATGGTTTCCTGTGGCATCGCGGCAGACTGAAGAGATTTGTGAAAATCGGCGGTGAAATGGTCTCCCTGGTCAAGGTTGAGAGTGTGCTCCAGGATATTCTTCCCGATGATGTTGACTGCTGCGTCGTCGAAGTGCCGGATTTCTTAAAAGGCGCGAAGATCGTTGCCACCATAACCCAAAAAATAGACGAAAAGGCTATCCTGAAAAAAATGGCGCAAAAACTCCCACCCATTGCCATGCCCAAGCAATTTATCCTGATTGACGATCTGCCTAAAATGGGCAGTGGCAAAGTCGATTTCCGGAAAGCCACGGATATCGTGAAAACCAAATTAGCCAAAGAAAATAATAAGAAAAAATAAGTAGGGATACTTTAAAAGAATTTTTTTATCCTCTCCGCCGCGTCGCGGATGGTTGCCATCTCCTGCGCGATATTAAGCCTGATATAATTCTTTTTCGTTAAAGAAAAATTCTCACCGGGAACCACGCCGACTTTAACCTTTTTGTAAAGGTCCAGGGCGAAAGTGAAGGCATCTTCCCGGCCAGCCGGGAGCCTGGCCCAGAGAAAGTAACCGCCGTGAATCTCGGCCGTGGAGAAACCTGATTCTTCAAGTGTTTTTTTCATAAAAGCAAAAGATGATTTACATTTTTCCCGGGCGCATTCGATATACCCTTTCCCGAAATTGCTGCGGTTTAAATACTCAAAAATCGCGCGTTGAAAAATAGGGACCGCGCTGAGCCCGGTGTAGTCGTGGATGTCCCGTAAGTTGACCATATGATCTTTATGGGTAAAAATATAACCGATACGCCAGCCCGTGATACTCAACATTTTGGAAAAAGAATTTATAAAAAATAGTTTTTCATAGTTAAAAGTGAGGGGATTGAAGGGAACATGATCAAAATAGATGTCTTCATACACGGCATCAAAAAGGATATAAAACCCGTATTTTTTTGATAGATTAACCAGGGCTTTCATCTCATCCCGGGTCCAGGCTTTTCCCGAGGGGTTGCCCGGTGACGCGATAAAAACAATCATGACTTTTTTTTCATTAATCACTCTTTCCAGTTTGGTAAAATCGACGGCCAGGTTAGCTTCCATGTCGAAGTATACAAAGGGGATATCGAAAATTTCCGGCAGCTTCGGGTAGCTCTCGTAAACCGGGTCGAAAGAAAGAACCGAGTAAGGTTTCTTCAGAATCGTTGTCAGGTAGAGAAAGGAAAGGGAGATTCCTTCCGTGGCCCCCTGAACGATCAACAGGTTGCCCGTGTCGCTGGTAGTGTATTGCGATAACTTTTTTGCCAGTAGTTCCAATAATTCGAAATCCCCGTTCCCCGGGGCATACTGGTGCAGGGCGGGATCGTCGATCTTCTCCCTCAGAATATCCAGGAGTTCTTGCGGTGGAGAAAAACCCGGTTTTCCCTGGGCCAGGTTAATACCGCCGCCCATTGTCACCATCCCGGAAAAATAACTAATCAAAGATCCCTTCGGTTTTTTCATACCTACAATGTACCTCAAATTTATTTTTATGTAAAGAGGTAATGGGAATAATTTGCAACACCTTTCTTATTTTTCGATAGACAATCAACCTATTGACAACAACTTCCTATTAGCATATTATCTCCGGCATGAACGGTTACAAAGGAAACAAAAAAGTAGCGCTTGTTTTTTCCGGCGGCCCGGCACCCTCTGCCAATGCCGTCATATCGTCTGTGGCTTTAAGCTTCATTAATGAAAAAATTCCTATAATCGGTTTTTTTTACGGCTTCGAATTCTTAGAAGATTATGACCCGGCCAACCGGTTTTTTTTAGTAAAAGATATACATTTTAAGGTTTTAGATTCCAGTATTTCCCGGATAAGGAACTGGCGTGGCGTTTATTTAAAAACCTCCCGGGCCAATCCCGGCAAAAAAATAAAAAACCAGGACGATTTGAAAGACCCGGCTAAGAATAGAAGGCTTATGAATATTTTAACAGCTTTCGAGACGCTCGGGATCGGCTACCTGGTTACAATCGGGGGTGACGATACCTTAAAAACCGCGAATTACTTGAGCCTCTTAGGACTGCCTGTCATCCATATCCCCAAAACTATCGACAATGACTACTTCGGGATTTCCTGGACCTTTGGCTACTGGAGCAGTGTGCAGGCCTGCAAAGAAGCGCTGCTGAATTTAAGAGCGGATTCGGAAAGCACGAATACCTATTTTCTTGCCGAATTAATGGGAAGAAAAGCGGGTTGGATAACCTATGCCGCCGGTATTGCCGGGGAATCGATCATGATGCTTTCTACCGAAGATATCGCAGGACCGACCATGAATATCGATAAACTGGCAAAAAAAATACTCGATACCATTCTTCTCAGGGAAAGGAATAACAAATTTTACGGCGTTATATGTGTTGCCGAGGGACTTGCCGACAAACTACCCGAAGATCTGCGACCCAAAGAAACGGATAGGCATGGAAATATCAACCTGGCAAAAGCCGAAGTAGGCAGGGTTATCCGGGATGTTGTCGCTAAAAAATACAAACAAAAGACCGGCAGAAATAAAAAAATTATCTATAAACAAATCGGTTATGAAACACGAAATATGCCTCCCATTAGTTTTGATGTCGTTTTGGGAAGTATGTTGGGCTTCGGGGCCTATAAACTTTTCACTCAGCAAAAATTTAATTCAATGGTCTCGGTTTCCGACAACTTCCAGGTTATTGCGGTTCCCTTTACCGAATTAATCGACCCAGGCACCCTGCTGACAAAATTGCGGAATGTACCTAAGGGCAGCGATTTCTTCGAGTTGAAAGAAGCCCTTTCGTTTAAAGAAAACGAGTGACTATCATTTAAGCGCTTATTTGGGGCAATAAAACAATATTTCGGAACCCTGGAAACTGTCAGCTGATCAGTCGGCAGTAAACAAAAAATTATTTTTCCCGGCGGTATATCCGCGCTGCCCAACCCCCGCCGTTCACTAACTTAATTTTCATCTTATCTTTAGCGGTTATATTTTTTGTGATTTTTTTATAATCCACGGCGCAGCGGTCGGCATTGATACCGTCCCGAAAACACTCTATCGTGTAATCACCCGCCTCCAAAAAAGAAAAATCAATAAGAAGTTCCCGTCCGGATTTACCGGCCATGGCCCCGATATACCAGTCATCCTCGCTCCTCCGGGCCAGGGCAACGTGGTCGGCGACCTGCGCGTATAATACAATGGTCTCATCCCAGACTGTGGGTACTTTTGCTAAGAACTCCATACATTCCGGCTCTCTCAGGTAATTGGACGGGCTGTCGGCCAACATTTGCAGCGGGCTTTCAAATACCACGTACATGGCCAATTGGTGACAGCGGGTGCCCATGCTCAGGGGCCGTTTAAATACCGGGTGGAAGTTTTCCTCCTGCGCATGGCGCATGGCGCCGGGCGTATAATCCATCGGCCCGGCCACCATCCTGATAAAGGGAATGGTTACATTGTGTTCCGGGGTTAGTTTATCCGACCATTTGGTCTGCTCCAGGCCCTTGACTCCTTCCCGGGTCAGCACGTTGGGGTAGGCCCGGCGCAAACCGGAAGGCTTATAACTTCCGTGAAAATCGACGATCATTTGCCGCTTTGCCGCCTCCGCAGCCACTTTGTAGTAATAATTGACCATCCATTGGTCGTCTCGCTGCATAAAGTCCACCTTTATGCCTTTGATCCCCCATTTTTCAAACCGGTCGAAAGCTTCGCTAAACCGGTCATCTAAGGTTTTCCACACCACCCAGAGAATGATTCCCACATCTTTTTCCCCGGCGTGTGCCAGCAATTCATCCATATCGATTTCCGGGTTGACATCCAACAGGTTGCCTAATTTGTACCAACCTTCGTCTAAGATGATATACTCAATGCCGTATTTAGCGGCAAAATCGATATAATACTTGTAGGTGGCAGTGTTGATCCCGGCCCGGAAATCCACGCCGTACACATTGTTGTAATTAAACCAATCCCAGGCTACTTTGCCCGGTTTGATCCAGGAGGTATCGGACAATTGCAACGGTTCGGCCAGCAGGTAGGTCAATTGGTTGGTGATTAACTCCCCGTCATTCTCGGCGATGGCGATGATGCGCCAGGGAAAGGTCCGGGTCCCTTTTGTCTCTGCCATAAAATTCGCGTATTCCACTACTTTGACATCCCGGTCCCGGGGCTGTGCCGTTTTTAACGGGTAACCGGGGAATTTACCGACCAATGAGTGATTATGATTCCCCCTGAGCCACAACCCGGGATAATCCTTCAGGCCGGATTCCGTTATTAGAATTTTTACCCCCTTGCCGGCGGCTATTAGAACCGGCAGGCTGCACATCTTATCCGCCGCTATATCACTCAAGGACTGTTTAATATAATACCTCTCATTGTGCGAGAAGAAGCTCTCTTCTTCCGGGAAATAGACTGTATTATCCGCACTGAAGTTAAATTCCACCTGCTCGGCTTCGACGCGTATCTCCCGGTTGAACCGGGTTTCGAAACGGTAGGCCGCACCCTCGTTAAATGCCCTGAACACGATGGAATAATCACCGGCAAACCCCATGGCCAATTCGCTGTAGTTTTCAAGGATTTCCTTGCTCTTTTGCCGGACAACCGGATGAATTTTTCGATTAACACTCCGCTGTTTCACAGAGGTGACTTTAGGATTTTTACCCAACACCACATCTTTATTTATAGTCATGGAAATCACGGCGGGCTTTAATAGTTCTTTTCCCTTATGGAACACAGAGTAGGAAATATTTTTGCCCACCCGGACTTTCACTTTTATCTCCCTGCCGGGAGAGAAAAAAATGTAATCCATGCCGTAGGCAGCCCGGCTGTAACCGCCCGGGATGAAAAAAATTGCCGTTAACATAAATATAACCGGGTATCTCGCTTTAATTCGCTTCATGGAATATCTCCTTTCGTTTTTCCGGAACCCATAAGCTGGACCACTAATTTCCTGTGATGGGGTTTGTTGTCGAATTCGAGGAAAATAATTTGCTGCCAGGTTCCCAGGATAAG
>JAGLQA010000102.1 GCA_023137075.1 Candidatus Aminicenantota bacterium | reverse complement strand
TATATTGGATTTGACAACAATATCCCGGACCTGGTCCGTGATGTCTTTCATTTCATTCTTACCCTTTGTGCTGAACTCGATATAATGTAATTCGACCATAACTAAACACTCCGGTTTTTCAGGTAGTAAAAATCATTATATCATTAAATCATCAATTTTTTCAATATTGCAAAATTGTTAAGTTAATGATAAAATGCGTGATAATGGATTTAGAGGAAATACAAGCGCCGGTTAAAGATCTATTGGATGAATCGAACTCCTTTTTAGAAAAGGAGCTTAGAAGTAACATAAATCTGGTAAACAGGATCAGGCACGATACCCCGATCATAAAAGGAAAAAAAATACGATCAACCCTGTTATTCCTCCTGGCCGGATCGGGGAATATTTTGACCCGTGATTTACCCGGGATTGCGGCTTCCCTTGAGATGCTGCATCTATCGAGCTTGATCCATGACGATATCATCGACAACTCCGAGTATCGCAGGGGCGAAAAGACCCTCAACTTTAATTTCGGTAATTTTATTTCCGTTCTCTGGGGGGATTTTTTATTTATAACTTCTTTAAATATTTTTAACGATATTGACAAAAAATTTACCGATATTATTTTAAAAAGCGCCCGTTTAATGATAGAAGGCCAACTATTGGAAGCAGAGAACACCTCCAATTATGAAATTGAAATGGAAACCTACTACGATATCATAAAAAAGAAAACCTCCGCGCTCTTTGCCGGTATCGGTGAAATAGCTTCTTCATTAAATGGGGCATCGGCCCGCACTACAAAAGGTTTTCATGATTTCGGCCTGAATTTTGGGACCATGTTCCAGATCAGTGATGATATGCTGGATATCTTTTCGGAAAACTCGGGAAAAGACCGTTTTAGAGATTTAAAAGAGGGAAAAATAACGTTTCCCATCATATTACTGCTCAAGAACAACGCGAGACATCTGGTCGAAAACTTCTCCGAAGATAATAAAGATGCGTTATTGAATCTCTTACACGAGTATAAAATTAAACAGTCATCCATGCTGCAGATTAAAGAGTATTATGGCAAGTGCGCCTCTTTTTTAGACGGCTTTCCCGACTCCATCTATAAAAAATCTCTGTTGAAACTTCTCAACTTCGTTACATATCGTGATTATTGATGTTTTTTTTTATCCTGGCCGGCGGTTATGGAAAACGGGCACAACCGCTGTCACTCATTAAGCCCAAACCCCTCTTCCCCCTTAACGGCACACCTTTAATCCGGCTGACCCTAAAGCAGTTAAAAAAGAAGGGGATAGAAAAAGGATTCATCAATCTTCATTACCAGTCCCGGATGATTAAACAAAATGTTGCGGGAGATTTTCATATCGAATACCTCTATGAAGAGAAGCTCTCGGGCAGCAAAATCTTGAGGCAAGCGTCCCGGTATATCGAAGATTTTTTACTCATTGTGAATGGCGATATATTCCTGGATATCCCGGTTGAGAAGATGTATAAAAAAATACTGTCAGCCGGCTGCGACGGAATTTTACTGCTGAGGAAGAGTGATAGTCCCGGTTATCCGGCCATCATATTGGAAGACGGCTGTTACGCACAGCGAAAAAAAAATGGTGACAAAGGCGGGTTAATGTATACCGGCGCTGCCCTCTTTAAGAAATCGGTGCTCGAAAAAATCGATGAAATCAATTTTTTCGATACCCTTGACAAATCGAAATTCCGGATAAAGACCCTGATGCACCGGGGAATATGGTTGGATATCGGCAGCTCGCGGTCCTATTTTGAGGCGGATGCGGCTTACAGGCAGCATATAAAGTCACCCGGCAGCAATTCCCTTTCAAAGAATGTACAAATTTCTTCCGATTCGGTTGTGACAGATTCGATAATCTGGGAGAACACTACGATCGCTAGTAAATCCGGCATTTCGAATTGTATCGTAACAGGAGACCTGAAATTAGAGAACGAATCCTATCGCGATAAAATAATCACAAAAGATAACATATATGATTTGTAAATGGCAGATACGTTTTTTATACATTCGTTAGCAAGGCTTTTAAAGTGGGTTCTTAAGGAGTACGAAACCCACGGCGCTATTTTTGGGATCAATAAAGAGCTTTTTTTTAAACCCTCTATTCAAGATGTTTTCCGGGTCGAGAGGTACGGCCGGCTATTGGAAACGCCCTTCGGAACTGCGGCAGGTCCGCACACTCAATTGGCGCAAAACATTATCGCCGGTTGGTTGGTGGGCGCCCGGTACATCGAGCTCAAAACCGTGCAAACCCAGGATCACATCCGGGTGTCGAAGCCCTGCATTCACATGGAAGATGCGGGTTACAACCGCGAATGGTCCCAGGAGTTGACGCTTGACGAATCCTTTGACCAATACTTAAACGCCTGGATATTGATCCGTTTTTTAAGAGAAAAATTCGGCTGGCGAAAGGACGATGCCCGTGGGCCGGGATTTATCTTCAATATGAGCGTGGGCTACGACCTGAAGGGAATATTGAGCAAAAACATGCAGGATTTCCTCGATAAGATGGGCAATTGCCGGGCGGAGAAGGAAGAAAAAATCGCACAACTGGCCAAAATCTGTCCCGAAATAAAGGATATTTCTATCCCCGATAGAATCTCAAATCATGTCACCCTTTCCACCATGCACGGCTGCCCGGCCGGGGAAATTGAAGACATCGCCCGTTACCTGATGCAAGAAAGGGGGTACCACACCACCATAAAATTGAATCCCACGCTTTTGGGAAAAAAACCGGTACGGGAAATATTGAATGACAGGTTGGGTTACCAAATCACCATACCGGACGAAGCCTTTAACCATGACCTGAAATACGAAGACGCCCTAAGAATCATCGAAAACCTGGGAGATTTGCAGGCAAAAGTCAGCACACAATTCAGTTTGAAACTGAGCAACACCCTGGAAACATCGAATTTACGGAATATTTTTTCAGACAAGGAGAAGGTGGTTTATATGAGCGGCCGGGCGCTGCACCCCATCGCTATAAACCTGGCAGCCCGGCTGCAGGAGGATTTTAACGGCAAAATGGCTATCTCCTTTTGTGCCGGGGTCGACTGCTTCAACATATTGCGCGTCCTTAACTGCGGACTTTTTCCCGTTACCTTGTGTTCCGACATTCTAAAACCCGGCGGCTATACCAGGCTGAGCCAGTATATCAAAAAAATCGATCGGGATATTAGAGAAAATGCCTCCGGGCCCACTACGTGGGCAGGGGATAAGGGGGAGGTGGCAGAACCGCAAAGAATATCGAATAACGAATCAAGCATTTTGGATAATCTTAAACAATATGCGAAAGAAGTCATCAATGATAAACGGTATCATAAACGTTTTTTTTCGGGCCATCCCATAAAAACAAGTAGGGAGTTAACACCTTTCGACTGTATTTCCGCTCCCTGCACTTTCACCTGCCCGGCCCATCAGGATGTGCCGCGCTATATGTACCATACCGCCCGGGGCGAGTTTGAAAAAGCCATGGAAGTTATCGCAGAAACCAATCCTTTCCCCACAGTAACCGGAATGGTATGCGACCACCAATGTATGACAAAATGCACCCGCATCAACTATGATAATCCCCTGCAAATCAGGGAAATCAAACGATTCATCGCCGACCATCATGAACGTTCACTCACTCCGGCGAAACACGAAATTAATCAAAAGTTTTTACGGAGGCAAGTTGCCGTCATCGGCGCCGGGCCCTCGGGGCTGTCCTGCGCCTATTACTTAGCCCACCGTGGTTTCCAGGTAGATGTTTATGAAGCCCGGTCTTATCCCGGGGGGATGGCTGCCCACGTTATCCCACGGTTCCGGCTTCAGGATGAAGATGTAAAACAGGACATTCGCAGAATCGAAGACTCAGGAGTCAAAATTCATTACAACACCGGGATAGACCGAAAATCCTTTAACCGGCTGAAAAAGGAAGCGGATTTTATTTATATCGCTGTAGGCGCCCAGGGCCGCGCCCGGTTAAAAATCCCGGGTGAAGACCGGGAAAATGTAGACGAAGCGCTTTCTTTTTTATCCGCGGTGCGCCGGGGCGAAAGGACTACCTGCGGCAAAAGAGTCGCCGTGATTGGTGGGGGCAACAGTGCAATAGACGCGGCGCGAACCGCCTGGCGCTTGCTCGATAAAACCGGGGAGGTTTTTATGATTTACCGGCGCACCCGAAACGAGATGCCCGCCGGTTCGGAAGAGATTGAAGCGGCACTAAGCGAAGGAATTAAACTAATGGAATTAACCGCCCCGGTCAAGATAGAACAAGGGGGGGGGAATCTGAAGTTAATATGCACAAAAATGAAGTTGGGTGAACCTGACGAGTCGGGCAGGCGGCGGCCGGTTCCCATCGAAGATTCGCAATTCGCACTTCATTTCGACCGGATCTTATATGCCATCGGCCGGCAGGTAAACTTCGATTTTTTTGATAATCAAGATGCCGGCGATTTAAAGAAAAACAATATATTCACCGGGGGAGATGCGCTGCCCGGGCCCGGGAACCTGATTTCCGCCATTGCCGACGGAAGGAAAGCAGCGATAGAAATTATGGAAATGGCCTGTTGCCCGGTCCCGGAAATCAGCAATAGAAGGCCGCCTCAGAGTATCGCTTTCCACAACGAAAAAGCTGCGTGGCGGGAGTACGGCCGCGAACCGAATGAGTTTCCACCCGGTCAAAGACGAAATTTCAAGGTATACCGGGAAACCTTTAGCGAAGAAAGCGCGGTAAAAGAAGCAAGCCGGTGTCTCTCCTGCGACCGGTTGTGTAATATGTGTGTCTCGGTCTGTCCCAACCGTGCCAATATCTCTTACCGGGTAAAATCCGTGGAATACCGGCTGCAGCAAGCGGTGAAGCAGGGCGAAAAAGTTGTTATTCAAGACGATAGGCTATTCAAAGTGGAGCAGGAGTACCAGGTCCTTCATATCGCCGATTTTTGTAATGAATGCGGTAATTGTCGCACCTTTTGTCCCACCGCCTGCTCACCCTATAAAAACAAGCCGCGAATCTGCCTGACAAAAAAGAGTTTTGCCGGTGAGGACAACGTCTATTTTCTTAGCAGGGACAGGAACAAATCCTATATCACATTCAAACACAATGGCAAAGAGGAAACCTTATATCTTGAGGAAAAGGAATTTGTTTACCGGTCAGGCGGCGTCACTGCCGCGTTGGATAAACAGAACTTTGCCATAAAAAAAGTTGAATTTTTGTCGCCGCACATCAAAAAAGCCGGTTTCCGGCAAGCCGCGGAGATGAGTGTCCTACTGCAATATTGCCCCTCATATATTTTTTCGGATTAGCAAAATCAGCATTACAAACTGTTTATGTTTCGCAATACTTTATGATTATTCAGGCTTCGTTATTTTATGAGGTTGATATAATCAAGCATCATGTGATACAGCTTGATTCTTCCTAAGTCCTTATTCCTATCATGCAGCGATGAGTACAAATATTCAAGATTGTCGTCGGTTTTTTCTTCTGCTAACAACTGGATGGTTATATGTTGATCTAAATAGTGATTAATGGCAGAAATGATTTTAAATACGTTGTCTTCTTGAATATATCCGATCATCCCGGCCAGGGGCATTGCTTCCGAATAATACCCGGAAATAAACCGCTTGATTCCGTTTTTATAATATTCCCGGCAAAGTTCACTATCGTTTTTTAACCGTTTACATTCGATCCCTAACCTTCTTCCAAAGCCCAACCCAACAGTATAAATAATAGTAATATCGATTCTATTTTTCTTTATTGGGTCTTTTGACTCCGCGTCCAAATCATAATTGAATTCTTTGGGAATACGCACGGCAGCCTCCATCAAATCCTCAGTCAGGATATTTTCCAGGTCCCACTTTTTCTTAGATGCTGGCTTTGTGT
>JAGLQA010000101.1 GCA_023137075.1 Candidatus Aminicenantota bacterium | reverse complement strand
AAAGTGAAAACATGAAACAGGAAGGAATAATTAATATCAAATCATTGAAGGAACAGGTTTATGATTACCTCAGGAAGGAAATCCACCGGCATAATCTGCGTGCCGGTTCAGCGATCAATATGGATGCCACCAGCCAAAAATTGGGTATCAGCAAAACACCCCTGAGAGACGCGCTGATCCAATTGGAAATGGAAGGATTCGTAACCATCGCGCCCAGGCGGGGAATCTTTGTCAACCCATTGACCCTGGAAGATATCAAGAACTATTACCAGGTTATCGGGGCATTAGAGAGTTCCGCCCTGATAAATTCTTTTAAAAAAATCGGGCAAGCGGAAATAAAAAAGATGTACCGGCTCAATAAGGAGATGGGAACCGCAATTGAAAAAGAAAATTTCGACCTTTTTTATGAAAAAAACCTGGAATTTCACAACTGCTACATCCACCTGTGCGGCAATAACCAATTGATAAAGATCGTCACCACCTTAAAAAAGCGGTTGTACGATTTTCCGCAGCAGGAAAAATGGATTAAGGAATGGGAACTTTCATCCATCCTGGAGCACCGGAAAATAGTGGAACTTATAGCGGCAGGAAAAGCCCGGGAAGCAGCCGGCGCCATCCACGATATTCATTGGTCCTTCGACGTCCAGGAGAAATTCATCATGAAGTATTATTCCCCCCGGGGAATAGTCGACAATTCCTGACAGCCTCAATACTTTCATGGTATAAGAAATAGATGAAAAAGCGCACAACAAAAAAGATAACAAAAATTTTCGCCATTACCGCTATCTCTTTTGTTTTGCTTTTTTTAGCAGCGCATTTTCTGGTTAATTTTTTTGAAAGGGCTATCATCGATAGTGTTATTGAAAAAATCGTTAAAAAAACAAAAAGTGTTTCGTCGATAACCTACGACAGAGTCGATCTGGACCTTTTCAAAAAAAGTGTTTTGATTGAAAATCTTTCGATAAACCGGGGCAGGGATATGCTTGATAAAACCGGAACCACCATCCCTGTTTTGAAGATAGAAGGAATATCCATCCTGAAATTAATTTTACACAAATCCTTATATATTAGTAGATTAACCATAAAGAACGGGAAAATTATCTTCCCGGGAAATTTTTATACCCTCAAAGCAAAGGCGCTGAGGTTTTCAAAGGCCGGGTCTTCCATCGTTATCAATTTTTTGGAGTTGATTCCGAAACATGAAAAATACCGGTTTGGAAAAGTTAGGGGCTATCGCTCCAACAGGATACGATTAAAGGTCAGGAATATTACATTTAAAACCATCGGGATCAAAGATTTGTTTAAAAAACGAAATTTTCACGTTAAATCCGTACGAATAAAAAATCCGCAAATCGATATATTCAGGGATAAACATCTCCCGAAAAGAACCGGCACAAAAAAGAAAAAATTCCCCCAACAATTGTTAAGAGAACTAAAATTAAAAATAAGGATCAATAATATAAGGGTTTCGAAAGGTAAAATTACCTACTCTGAGCATGAAGCAGGGGAAAAGAACCCGGGGAAAATATCCTTTTCCGATGTACAGGCTCAACTAAAAAATCTGACCAACTACCCTGAGTTATTACAAAAAAATCCCTCACTCACATTTGCCGCTTCCGGTAAATTGATGGGGAAAAGTTTGCTGCAGGTAAATATCACCATCCCGATCAACGATAAACGCAACATGTTCAAATTTTCCGGTTCTCTCGGGAGGATACGGTTGAATGAATTTCGCTCGATGCTGGAAAACATCGCCCATGTGCGGAGCAACAATGCAGTTGTCAATCAACTCACCTTTTCAGCTAAGGCGGATAATTACCGGGCCATCGGAGAAATGCAACTTTTGTACAACCACCTGAAAATCGCCGTATTAAAAAAGGGGGGAAGCTACAAAAAAAGAAAATTTTTCTCCTTCCTGACAAACTCAATTATTTATAACGATAATCCAAAGCCGGGAAAACCGGTCCGCATCGGGAAGATTTCCTTTAAAAATGAGGGGAACCTATCTGTCTTCGGTTACATGTGGAAATCCCTACTTTCCGGGTTCAAGTCGAGCATCGGTTTAAAAAAAAGGAAGAAAAACCGGTAAGGAGTTATTTTAGTTCGATTTCTTTCACTTCAAGGTAGTCAAGGAAAACGTCGGATTTTAGCTTTGATATTTCCAGCCGGATTCGTGAAAGATTTTCCGGTTGAAAATCGAAAAATTCTTTGATTTTATAGGAGCCGCTGCTTTTGAAAAAGAAAATTTTTTCTGTCTCCGTGTTATCGCTGTTTGTTAAACGAACCCTCAGTTTAAAATCGCCCTTCGCCCGCAGCAGGAGGTTGCAACTCTCCGGCCATGTGCCGGGACGGAGTGCGCGGTTGAGTTCGTAATGCGTGACGGATTGCGAGCCGGGCAGGGTAACCACCATCCCCCCGGAAGCGCCATCCACGAAAACCACTCTCCCCTTTCGCCTGTCGAAGGATTCACCTTCGATACGGTGGGGATTCGGATCGGGTTTGAGGGAATAGAGGCGGACAACCGCGTTGAATAACCTGAAATTGGCAAGCAGATGGGCGCTTCTGATCTCATCTCTAAAAAAGGATTTGTAATGTCCAATCTCATCGGCAAAACGTCCCGAGGTTAAAAGCAGGTAGTCGATTTTGTTTTTTTTGAGAAAATCCTTCTCCCAATTGAAAAAATCCTTCCAGGCAAAATAGGTGCGGTGCCGGGTGCCGGTTCCGAAGAGGGATGCCCAGTTACCGGCAATTCTGGACGGCGGCAGGGTGCGGTCAAGTATCCGTGAAATATTAACCGCCTGGTATTCCCGGTTAACGGCCCATTTTCTGAAGTAAGCCATATTCAGGATAAAGGAAGACAACAGGATCAGAATTACCATGATCTTCCCCAAATTTGGCCGTTTCAGGAAAAGTATTACCGGGAAAAGTATGATGAATAAGATAAAATAGAATTTAAAGAGGCTGCTTCCGGTTGTTAGAAACCGGAAATAGGGAATAATGCCCATAAATGCAAAAAATGCCAGGGTGACTATGATAGACAGGATTAATGGCACATTGACGGTTACTTTGAATCGGTTATTCCATAATTGTTCAAGCATATAACCGGCCAGGAAAGCAACCGGAATGAGCAGAACAACGTAAAACCTGGTGGGCCGGTAACTGACGATGCCGTGAAAAAACGCCCCGATGCCCAGCCACAGGACGGACAATTCGACAAAGGGATCGATATCTTTTTTCTTCGTTAATTTCCAGTAGATATAAAAAAGGATGGCTAAAGACGCGGTCACAAGGATAAAGGGATCGCTGCGCAAACTAACCATAAATTGAGAGTTTAAGATATTTTCAAATACCCGGGACAGACTGTGCAGCGAGCGGATATTCTTGTTATCCCTGACAAAAGTGTCTATTACCGGTTTATGTGCTGAGTACACCACGAGGAACCAGCCCAGGAAAAATACAAATAAAGTTCCGGCAAAAATAGCCGGTTCCTTGAGTTTGGCCTTTTTTTCAATCACCCATAGTATTCCCACCCCTACGAATAAGGAGATGAGGAATATTCCCGAACCTTTGCATAGAAAACTTAAACAAAAGGAGACGGAGCTGAGAAAATAGTAAATCGTTTTTTGTTTTCGCGCTCCCTCGCTAAAAAGAAAAACGGCTCCTAACAGGAAGAACACCATGGGATATTCCCGGTTGGCGAAGCGGGAATAGATAATGACCGGATAGGAAAAGGATAAAAGAACCGATGTAAAAAAAGCCTGGCGGAGATTAAACCTTTTATAAACGATAAATAAAAGCAGCAGCAGGGTCAGGGAACTGAAAAGCAGCGGGATCAGTTTATGGGTGGTGTAACTCACTCCGAAGAGCTTGTAGATAAAATAGTTCAGATAGTGCATGAGAGGGGAGAAGGAATAGGGCTCCCAACCGGCAAAAGTCCACTGGTCGAAAAGGGTTTTGTTCCTGGCTGCGTAGGCGTATTGTCCCGGGTCGGCTATTATCCCGCCGCTGATGCTAATATCCGCCGGCGGATCCGCGGTCAAAAAGACTCCCCTCAAGACGAAACCGGAAGCGATGGATAAAATTATAAGCACACATAAAAGGGTGTTTCGACTGACCTTGTTTTCGAATATTCTCATAATAGAATCATAACATAGATAATTCGGTATCCGCAAGTCCCCGGCGGACAGTACATCAATTTCGCACATGACTGGCTGACGTTTGCGGCGAGTAGAAAAACGATCAGTTGTATAGGCGCATCACAAGGGAGATTCCAGCGATTTCTAAAAAATTGGCTCCTCAAGGAAATTTGTGGGGAAAGCCAACATAGAAATACACGAAAACCATTAACGCTAGTCGTTTTCAGGCTACTCTCGAAGCAAGTGAATTTGAAATCAATTCAGCCTTTCAGTATTACTCACTCTTTGTTTTCCAACTCTTCCCAGAGCTGCTGCCTGGCTTTTCTAAGAACTTTATTGATCTCACAAAGATGGGCCGGTATATTCCCAAGCACCGCGCCGGAAAGGGCCGCATCTACCGGACATACATAACACTCTAAAAGATCATCACACTCCATGCAAAACCTATCGGGCGTAGAGAAATAATCCATTCGCAATTTCTCATAGTTGGCAAGGATTCGCGGATAAATTTCTCCCTGGTTCTCGATAAAGGTGTCCAGGTCTCCGAAACAATATTTACGATAACCCTTTGTCTCTTCCTTTCCTTTAAAATAGTCCGAAAAAAGGTAACATCCCCAGAGTTTTCCATCGGCTGCCGTGGTGAAGCGTGACTCTCCGGCATTGCAGCCAAAAAGATTCTTTTGCGTTTTCTTCATGAAGCTGTCAATAGGGATGGCTCCCGTTTT
Source organism: Candidatus Aminicenantota bacterium (assembly GCA_023137075.1). Lineage (GTDB taxonomy): Bacteria > Acidobacteriota > Aminicenantia > UBA2199 > UBA2199 > JAGLQA01. The sequence continues at coordinate 18,431 of JAGLQA010000101.1, read as the reverse complement.
TTTATAAATAGGGATTAAAAATTTTTTTGTTTTTCCCAGTTCTTTCTCTAATTGAAGAATCGAGTCCCGGTCCCATTTTGAGATGGTAGAAATGGAAACCTGTACTTTCTTAATTCCCAGGTTGACAATAAACTCCAGCGACTCCGCTAATAAATGAACGGATTCCGGTGTGAATACACTATTCGTCGAAACCTCTAAGCCCGGGTATGTTAATGTTTTTTTTACGTTAGTCAAAACCGTTTCAAAGCTCTCTTTTTTTCTGAGTATTTCCTGGGCCAGCCCGTCGAAACTCAACAGAAGAGAAAATTTATGCCGGTTGAAAAACTCAAACATTTCGGTGTTGAGCAGGCTGCCATTGGTGGTTAAAGCAAATTTGAACTTCTTTTTTAGCTTCTTTTCCAGGATATAATCGACAGATTTTTTGATGATTTCAAAAGCCAGCAGCGGCTCGCCTCCATAAAAACTGATATGGGAGTCATCATTAAAAAAAGGAGAAAAATAATCAAACGCCTTCTTTAGCAGGGCGATATCCATGGCGGTTTTTCCTATTTTTTGATAACAATATGAACAGTTAAAATTGCATTCTTCAGTAAGGATAAAAGTAAATCCGCTTAAGTTCATTTCCGCAAATCCCATTATTCATTATAACACGATTGGCTGACCCGGTTCAACAATTCTGAAAGTAACTCATCAATTTCGCACATGCCTGGCAAATATCATGAAAATAAAGGTGTTTTGAAAGATTTTGGGAAAATTTATTCTTGCAAAGCCAAAATTATCCTTTTACCTTCTTTTTCCTGTTTTCAAGTTGATTGAAAAGCATTTCCAGATTGATTTTATAAATCTGCTTCATAATTTTCTTAAATTCTTTATTTGCTAAAACTTGCTTTTCAACTTGCCTGGAGAAATCTTTTGGGATCATTTTTGTTTTTGCCTTTTCATCCCGATCAATTTTATAGGAATATTGGTACCCGGTATGAGCTTTTCCCTCTCTTTTACAGATACAATTTTCTTTTCCACAAGGAATTTTCCGTATTGAAAAAGAGCCGGGGAGTATATCCCTTAACTTCATTAGTCTTCGGAATAACATAGACCTTTTGCCGATTAATTCTTTTTTTTTGTTAGTTTCGTTCATTTTATATTCCTACCCATATTATGCGGTAAGATTTCAAAAAAGTCAAGTAAAAAATGTTTTGCAAGAATGTTTTTTATAAAAAAAATAAAATTTGGGATGATTTAGCTTATTATAGCTTTATTTTGACGATTGGGGATTCTACTCGTGCGAAATTGATGACTTGATTGTTTCCTATTGTTCCCGGCAGAATTAATCAAGTGATTATATAAGATAAAAACGACAAAACAGGGTTTCGTCTATTTTGTGTGCCGATGACTAAAATTCGCTATTACGGAATGGGTCGTATACACCCAAAAAAATTGCAGAACTTTTCCGCTGAAAGATTGATTCAAACTTTGATTTATAATACAATAAAAAGTGAAGTTAACATTCTTAGAAAAAACCAGTACAAAAAAACGTAATAAGGAGGAAAAAATGGCTGGATTTGAAGGCACGAAATGGGCCGATAAGCAACTACTTTTTATATTGAAGACTAAATCTGTCGAGATACAGGAGGCAAACGCAAAAGTACACGCCGTATCCCGTTCTATCCACTACGGGCTGTTCCTGGCATTTGAAGGAATTCGTTTTTTTTGCAAAAAGAAAAAAGAAGGAAAAATAGAAATAATATTCCTGAACTTAGAGAAAAACCTCACCCGTTTCAGGTCCGGTATTTCCTTCAACTTAGGACCCGGTCAGCAAGATATGGTACCTGCAATCGAAGAAATCGAGAAGGTCTTGATCGACTACCTCAAAGATCCGGCGCTGAAATCCTTTCTTCAAGAAATGGCCGAATTAGGCGCCCAGGGTTATCTACGCCCCTTTACCGTTGATGAGGCCCAATCCATTGGGGTCACTTTCCCCGAAAACCCCTCGATCCGGGCCGTGGCCTGCCGCTATGACCGCTATTTAGGCGAACCCTTTGCCGGAGTCGTCACTCCCAATATGGTACGGGCCGTCGGCATAAACGGTACCGGTTGTTTAAAACTCGGCATCAATTACCTGGTTAGCATAAAAGCGGTGGCCGCCGCCCAACAGGTTCTCCCGGAAGCCGGGGCCGCCCTTTTCCTGGATGACCGTCCTTACGACCCGGTAGAATCACGAAAAATCACGGAATGGGATTCCTCCTGCTGCCTCTTTGCATTGAAAGACGGCACCGTGATTAAAATACCCGAGAGCAACTTGATCTTACCCTCGGTAACCATCGGCGGCATCTGTTCAATATTGAAGCAAATGAATGTACCGGTTATCGAAAGGGATATTCTATATGGAGAACTGATCGAATGGGTGAAGAATAACCAGGTTGTTACCGTATGCAGTGTGGGCACGGCGGGAATTCTGAATCGAGCTCGAAAACTGGTGCTGGTCGACGAATCGGGGAACGTGAAAGCTGAACAAATAGCCGACGAAACCCATGAACTATACAAAAAATGCGGCGACGCCCGCGCTTATTATTGGGATATTTACCGGGGAAAAGTCCCGGCCCCGGGGGGAATGGCGCTTACTAAGTTTGAAGTTTAACACCAGGGAACTTACCCCAGGCTGATCATTGAAGATTGCTAATCGATCCGGTACTGCAGCCCCAATAAGAAAGCAAAACCCGAAGCGCCTTTAAAGAGGTCTTCAGCCCTGCGGTCATTCTCAAAGAGCCCCATACAAAAAAGATGAAAACCGGGCGCGAAGGGAATGCGGAGTTTAACCACTCCCCTCTTGATGGGATCGTCATGAAAGGGGGAATCGATTTCTTCGGGGTAGTACTCGCCGTAGTTAACTTCTACCGACCACCTGCGGGTTTCGTACTGCAGGTTGATATAACCGCCGATGCCGGTAACCGGCGTCTCATATTTATAAAAAACATCCCGGTAATAAAGACTTCTTTTCCAGAAGATGTTTTCTTCCTTGTACTCCTTACGAAAACCGTATTCATCGTATATCACCTCGGCCGAAAACCGGAAGCGCCCCGCTTTTACCATCAGGTCTAAACCGGCATGATTCTTATACATCTTCTGGTTCTCCGAACCGATGCCGTCCTGGGCTTTTGCCGAGACGCCGAGGGCCCAATTTCCCCCTTTTAAACCCAACCTGATAATACCTGCTTTACTGGAATTCGTGTCCATACCCTCACTGCCGTTTACAATGGCCAGTGAAAGGTCCAGGATACCGGGATCGTAGGTCAGGAAAAGTCCCGTTTCATAACGAAGTATGGCCTCCGTGCGAATAAAGGGTTGAGCCAGATAGGAATTGAGCAGGGGCAGCGAATAAGGTTTCCCGAAATTTGTCTCTTTTTTACCTAAGGCGGCGGAAAAACTCCCCTTCGTTATCCCGACAAATAACTGTGCTATTTCACATGGGGTTACCTGGAAGTTGGGGATGTATTTCTCTCTTCTTTCATCGGTCAGGATATTTTGATCAAAGGGTTGATTAAGGAAAATTTCCGAGAAAACCCCGACATTTCCACCTTTGATTTTTCGCTGAATATCCGCAGTCAGGGCAGCTTCCACACCAAAGGTCGCTTCCACACCGCTCCATTGGATCCTCTGGTCATTGATATAATAGGAGCGAAAGATAGAGCCGAAGTTTATACTCGAGGAATCATCTATCTTTAAATGCAGGGCAGCTAGACTTATCTGAGAAATTAAAAAAATAATACCACACGCTATACGGATTTTATGTTTGTTTTTTTTCATGAGTCACAACCTCCTTGTTATATCAGGGAATAATGGGATAACGGGTGAGCGGCGCGAACGAAACCCGGCTGCCGCTATTTGCGGTCAAAAATTGACGGCAGGGCTTTCTTCAGCACACCTTTTACTTTATCAACAACCGTCTCTTCAGGTACTGCGATTTCGGCCAACTTCTTTTTGGCCAGGGCATGATTGTTTTCGAGATCAAGCGCCTTCCTGAAATAGGGCTCCGCCTTTTTGAAAAGTTTCTCGGAGTAAAATAACATGCCCAGCGCGACATAGGGTTCTGCATTCCAGGTTTCCATTTCCGATACCTTGCGCAGGTTTTTTTCCGCTTCGATCTTTAAATGGGGTATTTGGCTCTGACAGATACCTAAAAGAAGGTAATAAGAAGCAATTTTAGGGTCCAGTCTGACTGCTTCTTCCAGGGCTTTCACACCCAATTGGTACTGCTGCGAGGCATGGAGGGATTTGGCTTTTTTATATATGGTTTTAGCCAGCTCTTCCGGTTCTTCTTCCGGGGTGTCTAATTCGGAAGAATATTCCCGGAAGCCCCGTTTTTCATATTCGGCTTTCTTGTCATAATTGGTCAAAATCTTATGGGCCCGGTTGATCTTATCGATAACAAATTCTCCCATTTTTTTTAATTCCGGGTCAGTGAGATCGGCGACCTGCTGCGGTGAAAAATACTGGGCATATTTCCGGTAGTTCGTTTCTATCTCTTTATGTGTCGCGGTTCTTTGCAAACCTAACAGCGTAAAATAATCGATCTTCCGGACAGTTAACCTTTCATAAAGCTGTTTGATGTAAGATTCAAACTTCGGATCGCTCATTATTGCACCCTCCTTTTTTTATTTCCTTATCGAAAAAAACTGTTTGTTTATTCATGTTATTCACGACACCACCGGTTTTCATTATACCATGAATGTTTTAAAATTATCAACCTGTTGTCAAGCCCTAAAATTCCTGTCAACTTTGCCTCCGGCGGCCAAAACCCTTTTTGTAAAAAGGGTTTTGAATTCCCAAAAACTTGTGTTTAAGAGTAATTCAAGTCTATTTTTTTGTCTATTTATCAAGTTAAGAAGCGGGTTCTCCTGGTTTTGATGAGAATTTTGGGAAGCTTGCAAAAAATTGACTTTTTTTGTGAAATTGTGCTTAATGAGGTGAAAAAAATGGAAACCATAGGCGGTTACTCCAAAGCGGTATTCTTCGGGATCGAAAAATGCCCTGATTTTCATATCAGGATCAATTAGGTGTACTGGATGCGACTCATTCCCATGAACCACATCCAGGAGCCGCCTGTGTGTTTCTTCTAACTTTTTCTTTTCTTATAGGTTACTCGCTCCAGGTTTGGGTTCCAGGTTATCCAGGTCCACATAAAGATTGGTTAACTTCAAAAGCGGCATCGGTTTTGCCGTCAATGTAGACATGATCGTCACATTAAAGACAAGTGAGCCGTCAGTTTCTTTCGGTTTGTGCGTCTTGAACCAGGTATCGATCCCTTTCACCTGGTCGGCAATCACTTTGTCAAGTGGCAATGGCTGTGGGTCGGAACCGCTTGCGCTGCCCGTCAAATCGGTAAGGGTGGGAGGCATCAATTCTACCGGCAGTTGGATCTTCTGCACCTGGCTGGAAATGGCATACTCATAATGGACAGTCATCTCGATGCTGACATTGTCGGTGACTGTATTTTGGAATAACGCTTTGTAGAAGACCGTCAATTGACAGGTCAAAGAGCGGGTCACCGGTTCGCTCTTACTCTTTGCGTAAATGGTTGCCAGGTTAATCGGCTCGTTGAACTGTAGGGTGGGCAGCAAGGGATTGGTAAAATGAACCGTCGGGGTCGTGTACACGAACGGGTCGGCAGCATACCTCCCGCCGAACTCCTCGTTGCGCTTCAGGTAAATAGAGGTCTCCACATCCTGCCTCTCCAGGATACCCATATCCGGCAGGACAAACTGTCGTTCTGCGATAGACAAAGCAGTCTTGGCTTCTAAGTATTTCCCGGTTTTTTTGTCTTTATAGCAGAATTTGTAGGTTTTATCACCATTGCCGGGTTCCGGTTCGCATTCGTAGGTGTCGGGTTCGATTTGTACCAGCGGCGTACTTACCCGGGCGGGAGGGTCTTGTCCCAGTTCGACAGTCACCTCTAATGCCTTGACAATTGTACCGTCAGGGTCGGTTTTCTGAATTTTGTTCTCCGCCAGGGAAAATTCATAAGCAGGCAGGGAAGTGGTTTTTAAAAACTTCGACACGGATTGCAGAGACAGGCTGTTATTGACACTATCAGCGACCCACTGGATGATATTGGCCGCTGATTCCAGTGCCGCCTGCGCATTATCGATCCGGGTTTTATCTGTGGTAGCGAATTCCAGGGTGGCTAAATAGGTGTCGAGGTCTTGGTGAATCCCGGGATAAACCTGGGTAAATTCAGCTAGGTTATCGAATAGATCACGCTCACCTGCTCCCAGGAAAGCGTCATTGGACTGGAATTGGATGTTAAACACCAACTTGCAATGAACTTTGTCCTGGAAGGTATGAACCCGCTGGGAATAGGTGAACCCGTAATTCCACAGGGTAATAGCTGTCAACGGGTTGTAATCGCCGGGCCGGGAACAATCATCGCCTGAACCTGCGGTGGCTGCGGCTGCGGAATTCGCCGGGGTGTAACAGGGAGAGGAAAGGTTACTAACCACATCCTGCTCCACCAACGTGGGGGTAGCCGGGAATTCCCGGAGTACGATAGGTACATCGAACTTACCTAAGGGTTTCGTTAGCGGCCAGCTATCATCCTGGGTGTTATTGACAAAAGAAAGCCAGGAAGAGGGCTGGTACCCGTCGATACCCTTTAATTGACCGACCTGGTGCTCGATGTATTGACCGTTATAATCCAGGTTCAATGTCACCAAATCGGCAGTAATGGCCGTAGAACTGAGTAGGAAACTTAAGTAACGGGGATCATTATCGTCCTGGTCTTTGAATTTCAACTGCAATTTGGGAGATGACAGGGAGATATTCTTCAAAATGTCGCTGCCTTCGTGTCCCGTGCCTTGCACCCCGATATCGCCGTATAAACGCGGCGGTTCCACGGCATCGGCCTGTTTTTTTATGGCTGCGTTCACATCCGCTTTGAACTGGATACCCGCTTTCACCGAATAGAAATTGCTCAAGGTGCCCAACATGGTCTGGTAAAAGGTTTCCCGTATAGATTCTTTTTCCGGGTCATCGGCGGTTTCATCGGCATAGACAGGTATCATAGTGGTTTTTAATCCTGAAGCCAGGTGTTTTTTGGCATCCAGTACCTTTTGCATCGTATCGCTGCCGGTTTTTTCTTTCAATACCAGGGCAGGAGCGACAAATTTGGGTGATAATAATTCATCTACCTGGCCCAGGGTATAACTCATCCATTGATCCAGGTCCACGGATGTGAAGGTTTTATATTGCGGTTGATCCTCCAGGCTGATCACTTTCCCTGTTTCGTAAGGTATGATAGGAGTATTTGGCTTAGATTCCAGTTTATTGCTAATGGGGCGCGGAGCATAGAGTTTCGGATTGCCTTCATTTTCGATGACATAGGAAATATCTTTTTCAGTGTCTTTACCGCCGAACTGCACGGCCCATATACAGCCGGTGGAAGTGCTGGAGAAGATATCGCGGTCCGAAGAGGTCGTGATTTCCAGGCTTACGCCGCTGATCGAGGCAAAGGCAGTCTTAAAAGCCGCGGCAAAGGCGCTCAACTCCCGCTGTTCGCTGTCGCTGTCCTTTGTATCCGGTGGAATTATGCCGGCGGCTGCCATGAAGCGTTTATGCGCTTCCGTGGTAACTTCATTTTTGGTCAGCGAACCGGTCCAGGGCGCCAGGGCAGATGAGACTGCCGTGACACCTGCGGAAGTGCTTAACTCCCCATCCACCAGGGCGGCGCTGCGGGTGAAGTTGAGATAGGTAGAGACTTTGAAAATCTCGTCGCCGTTCAACTGCGATATATCCACATCTATGGTGAGGCTGAATTCCGGGTTGAAGTCAGCGGCTTTTTGTTTCACTGTGCTCGATGCACCGGGTAAGAGACTTAACAGGAAATTGTAAATTGATTCCACCCAGACTATCAATTTTTCTACATCTGTGCCGGGTATGAGAGAAGGCACTCCCGGGGTAACTGTCGAAGTGAGAGTGACGGTAACATCGTTGGGATCTTTTAATTGGTACCACACTTGTTGATAGGCTTTAAGCGCCAGTTCGATCTTCAATTTCTGCTCTTCATCTCCCGCATTTAGGGCGCTGCTCGCTTCTTCATAAGCCGATTTATCAAAGGCCAACATCATTTCCAGTGTCGGTTTGCCTTCCTTATCCGGCAGAAAGCGGTAAGCGTTGGCAACTGCCGGCCATTGACCTACTCCCAACAAGCGATCGGTATAACCGGTGACCTGGGGTGGGAAATTCAACGGTGTAAGGCTGCCTGCCTGCGGTGCATTGAAATGGCTGAGAATTTCATTGCCGAAAATATCGAGCCATTCCAACTCCAACTGCAGCAGCCCACCCACTCCCCAATAGGGGTTGTCTTCCTTGGGTGGCAAGCCGTTGGTGGGGCTAATGGCGATTTTTTTATCTGCGTAAAGGGCAGGGTAAGGCACTGCCTGGGTGTAGACCCATTCGTCTCCCTCTGTTAGGGCGCGGGCGGCCTGTATCTTATCGACCGATGTGCTGCCGTCCTCATAAGACGGTCCTGCCGGCAGTCCCCAGTTACTTTCGTTAAAATAGGGGTTATAAGGGGGGGACTTATGGTTCCCTGCGATACGGTAACCCAACAGGTTGAAGAGGTGGAGCAGGTAGATTCTGCCCCAATCGGCATCTGTAGGCAGTTGCGGAAGGTCAGGAGGTGCGCTGCGCGCCAGGTCGATACCTGCCACGCCGGCTTGTAAGACGGGCGAAAGGCTGTTGGGACCTATGGTGAGGTTCAGTACCGTACCCTCGCTAAAGAGCCCGGTTTTGTCCTTGTTAACTGCCGCCAGTTCGGCGCCGGGAGCGTTGTAATAGGAGGCCAGGTCGCCGAAGGTTGTAAACACTTTGCCGTTGTTGTAGGTTTTACCGATCTCGATTTCCACGTCCGGTAATTTCAAACCGGTATACAGCGGCAGCGGATCGGGCCAACCGGTGCGTAGGTGGTTGGCCGTTTTTATGCCGTCCACCGAGGTATTGAAATAGTTGGCGATATCCTGTAATACACCGCCCGGGGCCACGCCGGAGGGCGGCACCTCGTAGGTACCGCCGGCCACTGTAATTGTGACGCCGGTTTTTAACGGGGTAGAAAGATTCAAGGAGACCAGCAGCCCGGGATCCATGTAGAAGAGTTCCGCAATATCCACCAATGTGTCGGAGGGTTTGACTGTGATTGCGGTCTTGTCGCTGGTGGTTTCCACGGGAATCACCTGCGCGATTAGCGCCGCGTTATCCAGGTCTAAGGGCTGGTTGGTGGCGGCGCTATTCATATAGTTGGTGACATTTTGGCCTTCACTCCCTGTGCTTTTGAAGAGCGCCAGTACCGCGATGTCGGCTTCGTTGTGGTCGTTGAAAATATGGTCCGGCAGTCCCTCGCTATCGCCGCCGATACCGGAGATATAGCTCAGGTAAAAACCGCCCTGGCGGGTGATACTGGCTTCCCATAAGAGGCGCAGGAACTCGGTGGGCAGGTTGATTACATTTCCCAGGCCGGTATCGTCATCGGTCATTGCCTCCAGGGAAGCCTGGCTAAAAGTGGGCGGCCGGGTTTCCGTTGAGAGGTTAACCTGGCTGATGCCCATCAACGAGGTTTTAGGATCATCCATTTGCCAACCCTGAACATCGCTGGAAGAGCCCTGGGGTGGGTAGAGTAGTACCATCTGCTGGAAACCGGAATCGCTGCCCTGCAACTGGTTCAACAGCCGTTCCAGCAGGATGATATCTTTGGTGGAGGCGGCTATAATTTCGTACAATTTCTCGGTGGTGGGGCTGTCTACCACCGGCTGGATGGTTCTGATCTTGAAGTTGATCAGGGTGCCGAAACCGTAGTTATCGACCTCTACATCTTTTGTCGTGCCGGTGGCTTCGTCCGTTTGGGCCAATACTGCTTTCATCAGCGGCAGTACACCGTTTTCATGGGGTGTATTGACCAATGCATCCGGGAAAGTCCAGAGCCTGGGCTCCGGGTTGTCCGGGGTGACGGTTTGATGCGCTAAGGTAACTGCCACCGTGGTCTGCCAGGAGATTTCCTGGGAGAGTGGGAACCTTGACGGTTGCGCTTCTGCTGCTGCCAGCGGAGCTACCCGGTTGATCTCGGTATCCAGGACATTGGCTTTGGCAAAATTCCAAACATCGCGATAACGTTGGTAATCGTCCTTATCTGTCAGGTTAAAGGTCACGGATGTGCTGCCCTCAGCACCGAGGCTGTACCAGGTTTCGCTGCCGCGGGTAATGGTAAAACTGAATTGCGGGTCCTCGCTTTTTTTGCCGGAGGGGTCTTTAATATCCGGCAGGGGGAAGGCCTGGCCTGTTAATGCGAAAAGTCCTAATTGAGCCGGGTATTTGTAGCTGCCTTCGCTGCCGGTGACAAAAAGCCCGCGGGCGTTGGCGGTCAATCCCTCGGTGGGTAGGCGCAGGCCGTGGAGGTAGTAGCGCGAGGCCATGGCCCCGAGGTTTTGCAGGCCTAAGGTGCGCTCCGCTTCCTCAATCAATGCTCCTACCTGGAACTGCAGTAGGCCGGGGATATTGAGGTTCGGGTCCTGGGTGTTGTCGAAGATATCTTTTTTGTCGGTGTTGGCGTCTGCCAGGAAATCCAGTGATATCCCGAATTGACCCGCAATACTGCTCAGCCTAACGCTGCTTCCCGTTTTGTAGGAGAAACCCGGGATAGTAACGATTGCCAGGGCTTCTATCAAAGCCTGGTCTTTTAAAACATCTGTATCTTTTAACAGGGTAGGTACGTCGATTTTAAAATGTTTGGCTATGGAATCAAGGGAGTCGCCGGTTAAGGTCAGATAATCTTCATTATTGTAGGTGACGGTGACATTGGCGGCCAGTATGCGAGAATTGGCGGCGTTGAGTTCGGCCAGCTTAGTGGCGTCGACCTGCTTGTTAAATTGTTTCTGCTCCGCGATATCGGTGAAGGATGCGCCGCCCGGTGAAGTCCAGGTCATGCCGCTGATGGTAAAGGCGCGATCCGCCTTCAGGTTGTGGTCTTTGTTGGCAGCGAACAACATACCTGCGCTGAAAATGTCGTCGCCGCTCAAATTCCCTGTGTCATTGACCCACTTGACGATCTCGCCCACCTTTTTTTTCTCATTAATTACCCATTTGAAGTTATCCAGGCCGTTGATTAATGCCTGGAGTGCCTGGGTGGCTACCAGGGCGAAGTAGTCGCCGAAGACGAAGTCGGCGATTGAGGAACCGGATGTGTCTGCCATAGCTTTTGCCTGCGAGCCGTTTTCTTCCTGCTCCACCTGGATTTTCAACTGCTTGAAGTAGTCGTTCAAACCCTGCAGGTATTTATCCGAACTGCTGTTGTAGCTGCCGAAAGAGTAATTAAATCCTTTCCAATCACCGTAGTCACCCACATTCAGCGCGGCGCCGGGGGGGGCGGGGAAAAAGACCGTACTGACTTGTTTATCATCGCTGGGCATGGTGAAGAGGAACGCGGTCTGGTTATTAAGGAAGTCGTTGACGTCTGTTGTAGGTATGGGTATGGCGGTGGCGTTGGATAGGTAGTCCATTGCGCTGCTCAAGTAGTCGTGGGTCACGACCTGTTGGTTCACCTGGTCCGGCGTCATTTTGTCCATACCTGCCGCAATCACCCACTGCAGGATACGGATGGCCAGGTCTTCGAAAGTATCGCTAAAGGAATCCCCTGCCAGGGAGCGTTTGACTGCCAGGCGTTCATTGGCCCGTGCCAGTGCTTCGTGAGCCACACTCTCTTCTTCTACCACTCGCACGGCCCCATCTATTGTCTGTGTTTTTTGGGCGGAGGTTTTGGGATTGGCTTTTTGAACCGGGGCCGGTGTTTCGAGGAAAAAGTTGGCCACATAAATCACTTCTTGATCTGTTGGTTGGCTCGCTTCATCGCCTGCCACAGATAGCACCGGCGCCAGGTAGCCAGCCATTTTCAACTGCGTCCCCGGTTCCAGGTTACTCCACACGGGATTGAATGTGTATGCTGATACATCGTCCGTTGGTGCAGCAAAGAGGTATTGCGCCCGCTTCATGCGGCGCATGTGCAGGGCACGTGTCGAAACCGATGTGCCATCCGTAACCCAGGGCGGATTGCTGCCCATCGGGTTCTTCAGCACAAAAGTCGCTTTTACCGTTGCCGAGAAGGAGAGGGAAATGCTGATCTTGAAGAGCCCTAAGTTGATGCTCACCTTGACACTTACCCTTACCGAGGCCTGTGCCGTAATGGGAATGTCTTCGTATGCCGCAAAAACAATCTTCAGGAAGAGCTTGATTGCGATGTTGACATCCGCTTTAATAATGGCGAAATCGATTGTTCCGTAAAGCCGTCCCTGCACGCCGACAGTACCGCTGAGGGAGAAGTAGAAGCCGTCCTGCAATTCCATGGGCAGGCCCTCTTCGGTGGGTGCTTTATAGGGCAGGAAGCGGGCCAACACACCTTCGATAATACCGAAGATGGTCAGGCTGAAACCCGCCTTCAGGATACCCAATTCGATGGATTTGCCCAGACCCAACTGTGCGCCGAAACCGAACACAATCACCGGGTTGAACCAACCGTTGGTGGCTTTGGGCACCTTATCCGTGGTGGCGCTGCTGAGTTTTCCAAAATAGAAACCGGCGGACCCCAGGATGGGAATACCCGGGTAAACAATCACTTCTATGGTGAAGGAGCGGGCGAAATCCTCATTCCAGGGAAAGCCGATATCCACCTGGAAATCGCCGTTGGTATAGATATCGATGGCAAAGTTGGGCAGTGTTATGGTGGCAACGCCGACCTGGAATTTACGCATGATGTCCGGCAGGGCGATTTGAGCCGAATAGCAGCCTACATTATCCGAGACCTGGCGGTACATGATCTGGAAGTCCAGGCCTTTGAAGATTTTCGCCATGGGACCGGCCAGGGCGATACGCAGGGCGTAGAGGATGGGGTCGTTAAAAACCAGCGAGAGTTGGATAAAGTATTCCGCCGCCTCCTCGTCCGCCAGGGATACGGGCAGGTTGCTGCCGGCTGCTGCCGGGAGCGCCTTGCCGCTGGTCGGTTTTTCCGTTTTCAAGACGCCGAAATCCATGGCCACGAACCATGAGTTATTAGGGGCGAAGACCGGTTGATTTGGGCCGCCCACAGGTATATCCGGCGGGGTGGGAATTTCCAAATCACGCAGCATCTTGATCACATCCTGCACCTGGCGCTGGTCGGTGAGGCCGTTCACGGTAACGTGTTGGCCCAGGGCTAACAACCGCAGGTCCAGGTATTTGTTGCCGCCTCCGGGAGGCGCGGGTGTGCATTCTGGTTTGGTGGGATCCCAGGAGAGGCTGTCTCCCGATTGCCAGACAAAGGAACCGTCGATGCTTATCTCCACTTTGCTGTCGGTGTTTTCGGGGTTGTATGTTAAGGAGATGCCGTTGATCGTAAAGAGTCCCAAATCGATGGGCCCGATACCGATCTTAAAGGATACTTTCTTTTTGGTGAAGTTGTAAATCACTTCAAAGGCATTGAGGGTGAAACTGTCGAGCACGTTCCACGGGGCGACGAGACCGAATTTTGCGCCTGTAGCCCAGGAGACGAACATCTCTACCATCTCGCCGATGGATTTGCCGTTTAATTTGAAGGTGGCGATAGTCTCTTTTTCCTTATTGGTACCGATGCAGCCGGTGATAAACAACCAGGTGATACAGAGGTTCTTGACATCGGGATCGAAATTGTAATTCATTTCCAGGTTGATTTTCCAGAGATTGATGGTGGCTGATAATTTCCCGTAGGAGCCTACAGGCTTGCTGTCCGCAAGCGGCACCGGTTCCTTGCCGGTTCCGGCGCCTTTTTTGCCGTTGTAGCCCAGCATCAGGCTGCCCGTGGCATAGACATCGGGTAATTCTTCCTTTAGCGGGTACCAGCGTGACGCGGTTTTGGCGGTAAATTCAAAGGAAGTGGAAGAGCCGGAAGTGCCTTGTTTACCCCAATCTAAGGTCAGGGAGAGGCCGTCCACTTTAGGAAAGATGTCCGGTATTTGCCATTCCAGGTAGTATTTTACCAGTTCGGGGATGTCGAATTCGCCGCCGGTTTGTTTGGCAATAAATTGCCAGTTACTTTCTCCTAAGTAGTAAGCGCCGATATTAAGATCTACTTCGGAACCGCTGTTTTTGAAGAGCGCCACATTACCGGTGACATTGCCGGTGTTTTTCACCTTTTCGCGGCTGACACTGAAACCCACATCTTTTATAGTGAAGAGGTTTTTGCCGAAGAACTCGAAATCCCAGTCGATGTTCAATTTCATGGCTACCGTCAACAGGTCGCTCTCTTTCAAGTAGTTGAAATTGAACTCGGTAATGGTTGGCAGGCCCGGCAGTTCCAGTGAGACCCCGGGAATGAACGTGTCAAGTATATCCGCGAATTTGATTTCCCCGCTTTCCAGTCCACCCTGGAATTGCCAGTTGGGGTACTGCACATTGACCGCGATCACGCCCTTATCTTCACCGGTGCCGATGGTGAATTTACCTGTGGCACTGGCCCTGGTTTTCATCGTTTTTGGGGTGAGGGGTTCGGTTAAAGCCACCTGCACTTCGATATCGCCGAGTGCGATTTTGCCGATTAACGGCAGGGGATCGCTGGAGTTATTGGCAATAATGAATCCCAGCGCCGGTACGGTTTTGTTTTTATAGTCGTAATAGAAATCCACCTGTTTTAAACCCAGGTCCACCAGGGTATTAATGGGGGGTGGCATCAATTGTACGAGATTGACGCTGGCTGCCATCTGGAAGATGGAAGCGATACCCGGGTAATTTTTACTGAAAGATACAGTAGTCAACCATTGGTCCTGTGCCACAGGCAGCAGCACTTTCAGGTCTGCATTAATGGGTTTGTAGGTACCCCCCATCTCCGCGGTGACCGGGATTTGGCCGTCGGAAACGGTAATCTTCAAATAGGGATTCCACATCTGGATCCAAGGCGCACCCGGTATGCTCCAGTAGTCTTCTTTCTTTTCGGGATCCAGGGTGCCGAATTTCACCGAGGTGCGCAATTTATTGTCCGGCGCATCAAAAATTATGGCAATGGTGTTGGTGACATTGAGGTCTTTGAACACGCCGGTGCTGCCTGTAAGGGTAATTTCCTTTACATCATCGCCGCAGTTATTGCTGAATGTTTCCACTTCCAGCCAGAGGGTGGCGGAGAGGCCCTTGAGCAGGTTGAGCAGGATGGTGTTGATATTGCCCCCGGCAATGACGCCCGGTATCAAATCCAGTTTCTCACCGATCTTCACCTTCTCCTGCAATTCTTTACAGAGGGCGTTGAGGGGATTTTCATCCTTATTTAAGAGCACGTCGGTAAAGCATGCCACCTCCATGCCTGTCGGGTGGTCCTGCTGGTATATGTTCATCATATAGGCCAATGCCACATTCATTTTGTCCTGGTCCGATGTGGCGTAAAAATTTTTGATATCGGTGAAGTACTTGGGGATTGGGTCACTAACACTAACCTGGTTTGTGAGAGTTTGCAGGAAGGAACCCATCTGTACGCAGGGATTCTTGCTGTTGGCTGTGGGCCAGTTATCAAGGCTGTAATTCAACTGGTTGGCTGCACTGGCCAGGTCGGTGATAGGCGGTGAGCTGCTGAATAATCCCCGGTTAATGTTGGGATATAGTGCGCTGTCCAACGGGCTGCCCATGCGGGGGGCGTTTAAAAAGGATTTACCCATGTTAATGGCAGCCAACATCGAGTTGGCGCCCTCGAAAATCGAAAACATATTGGTTTTGAAAAGTGCATAGTAATAGAGCGGCTGCGGCAGCGGGCCCAATTGGATAAAGAGCACCTGGTCATCTTTGCCTGTGATGCTGCCCACGGCGTTTTGGGCGGCAGTTAAGTCGGGATAGTTGAGGTAATTCCAACGGTTCCGGGCATCTAAGGATTTCATGTACTTGGCGCGGGCGTCAAAGGCCCGTTGGGTTTTTTGATTGCCGTTGGCGATCATAATGGCTTCGGTGCTTGTCATCGTGCCTTCCAGAAAACCCTCTGTTTTTTGCAGTCCCGAATCGTCATCCGGTGTTCCCCAGGGTTTCAGGTTTATCACCACTACCGGGGCGGCGTACCTGTATTTGCCCTTATCCTGCCAGTGCAGCAGGCTGCCGTTCAGTATGGCGGCTGCCGCCTGGGGTGAAGTGTTGATCACATTTTCCAGCGGGGGCATAATAATGTATGAAACCACTAAGCGTATTCTCTTCAGCATGTCTCCCCCGGTAAGATACTTAAGCACTTTGGCGCCGTCGGTATCATATTTGCTCCAATCGGGATTGTCGTAGGTAGAAGGCGGCACGAAGAAGACCCGGCGCTTAAAAGAGGGATTGTTAAGCTCCGGGACTTCGTCCAGGTCCACCTTATCACGACCGCCTTTAAACCAGAGGGAGTCTTTATTTGTGTAATTATAGGGCTGCAGTTGTACAAAATAATTAACATTCAGGGCAGCCGCCAGGTCGGTGGTGTTGCTGTCGATAGCTCCCGTGAGCCCGAAATTGACGTTGTCAACCGGCGGCTGCTGGGCATTAAAAGCAATCAGCTTGACAGTGGCGTTTTTAATTCCATGTTCGGGTTGTCCGTTCATCTCCGGCAGCAGGTTATAGAGTTTTTGCAGTGTGGTATCTCCACCTGCATAATAGACCTCGATGGTACCGCTGTAATTAAAGGTCAGGTTTTCATCTGTCAGCGGATCCACGATGCGGCGCAATACATTGACGGTGGCGGCTTGATTTCCCCAGGAGCCGCCGGTGCCCACATAAAGCCGGATCAAGGGATTATTATTGTTTAATTCCGTTCTAAAGGCATTCACCTGGGCTGTGTTGATGTCCTTAGTGCCCTTCTGTGTCGTGGTATTGGCATTATCAAATATTTGAGTTAACCATTCTAACATGTTTCACCTCCCTTCATACCGATATTTGCTTTCTTTCGCCGGAGATTGTGGCCGACGTTTTCGAGCAATCCGGTTTTTTTTGGTCCTGGTTGTAAATAGCATACCAGCCCAGGCCGGTAGAGTCTTTCGCATCGGGGTTGCCGAAGAGAAAGAAAGAAGTAGCACCATTTGGTGGGATTTTCAATAAACCCAGGAACTTTAGCGCGATTTCATTAAGCAGCAGCAGGAAGGATTTTTTCTTGGGGTCGTCGTTGTAATCCAGGCGAATCATGCCCACAGACAGCTTGATTACGGTTTGCAGGCTGAACAATTCGCCCCCGGCACCGGCCCCGGGCAACTGCAGGCCCACCAGGGCTTGATAACCGGTGTCGCCCTCTTGAGCGCCGGAATCGTCGGCCCAGGCCAGCATCAAGGCAGAACTGAGATTGATTTTAGCGGCCAGGGCCCCGGGCGTGCCCATATTTAATTTGAATACCAGCCCATGCCAGTCTTTACCCGAAACCCCTTGCAGCCCATATGCAGTAGCCACAGTGGCGTATCCCATGCCGTCGGGTGAATTGTCGCCGCTGCCGGTAACCAGTCCTTGAAGTTCCATCTGGAAATTGGGAAACAGGCTGTATTCTCGCGCCTTACTGGCAGCCGTATTAAAAGCGATCTCCTCTTCCACCATTTCAAGAGATTCAGCGTCGGAGTACTCGATTTTGATCCCCAGGTTACTGAAACTGAGCCCGCCATTCTCCATGCCGAATGAAAAGATATCGAAATCCGGCAGCGGTTTATCGCTGCCGCTGGTATCTTTTAGCACCGTAAATGTCATGTAACCGGACATGGCGATCCAGGAAACGACTTTGCCGCTGGTACTGCCCTCGTCGCGGGTGGACATTTGAGCGGTCTCTATCACGACCTCATCCAAAATATTGTTGCTCATGTCGTAAAAGTTTGTCTCCGTGGAAGCCAGGCTGTAGATCGGGGCGTCACCATTCAACTGGTAGGCTCCTTCCAGCAGGATGGCATTGTATACATTGCCCGGCTCCTTCTTGCCGACTTTATCGGGTACTGTCAATTTTTCCACCGCGGAGCCGTAAATCTTGTTCAGAACCAACTGGGCCAGGCTCTCAAATTTTGCTACCCGGGTGTTTTTAAAGAGTGCTTTAAGGGTCAGCAGGGTGAAGTCGAAAGTGGCGTTTAAATCCTTAGGAGCGATGGCGTGGGGGGCTTTGCTGTCGTCGTAATCGGGATTCACGTAATAGACCAGGCCGAAAAGGGAACTGGAATCTTTTTGCTGCACTTCCGTTCCATCTATCTGGCTGATCTCGATGCCTAAGTGGTGGGCGAATAAGTTTTTCTCCGGTTCGTACACCCCTGCGATAATACCGGCTAGGCTGGAAGGAATGCGGACATCTACTTTCAGGATCAGCACGCCGGTCCAGTTTTCATCCTCGATAATGCGAGCGAAATCCTGGAAATAGGGATTATCTTTATTTTCCAATACACCTTGCAGATATCGACTGAGCCAGTTGGAAAGCGGGATCAATTGCGAAA
>JAGLQA010000100.1 GCA_023137075.1 Candidatus Aminicenantota bacterium | reverse complement strand
GGATTCCGACTACAGCCTGCAAAAACAATTAAAATTAGGGTAAATATATTATTAAAAACTTCCAAAATTAGAATTGCTGTAATCGTGTGATTGACATTTTATCATTAAAAAAGTAATATTAAAATCCTACATCAGCGGCAGCGAGAAACGATATGGCAAAAATAAAGGTTCTCTTAATGGAAGACGAACAATTGATGGCCCTCGATTTACGGGAAAAACTTGAAAATATGGGATTCGTCGTTACTGCTGTGGCCGGTTCCGGGGAAGAGGTCTATTCGCTGGCAGAGAAAACCCGTCCGGATTTAGTATTGATGGATATCCTGATAGAGGGAGATATAGACGGTATCGAGACAGCGAAAAAAATTCGCGCCGGTTTTAATATTCCCATCATCTATATCTCCGCCCTCTCCGACGAAAACACGATGCAGCGGGCAAAACTGTCGGAGCCTTTTGCCTATTTAATCAAACCCTTTGATGACCGGGAACTAAAATTCACCATCGAAACCGCGATTTACCGGCATCAATTGGAAAACCGGTTAAGCACCCGCTTACGCTACGAAGAAGGACTGGCTAAAGCTTCGCAATGGCTGCTGGCCGATATCGATCCCATGGAAGCCGTGGCCAAAACCCTGCGTTACCTGCTCACCGCCTCCGGGGTGAGCCGGGTTTATCTATTCGAAAACTTCGAAGACGCGTCCGATGGTTTATGCATACGTCAGGTCCGGGAAGTTTGCGCCGATGGAGTCGAATCCCAGGTAGACAATCCGCTGCTGCAGCACTTCCCTTACAAAAACGCCGGCAAACCTTTCCTGGAAAAGTTACAGAAAGGAGAAGCCTTCCAGGGGACAAGAGGCGAAATGCCCGCAGGGGGCGGGAAAATTGTCAAAATAAAGGGCAGCCTTTCACTGCTTATTCTGCCTCTCCATGTGGGAGGTGAATTCTGGGGATTTATCGGTTTTGACGATGTGGCTTCCCCGCGCAAGTGGAGCGAAGAAGATGTACGACCGCTCCGCACTGCAGCCGATATGATCAGCGCGTATATGGAACACCGGCAGGCGGAGGAGAAGCTGAGAGAAAGTGAAAAAAAATACCGGGAACTCGTTGAGGGACTGAATGAAGCGGTTTATCGTATGTCCTTGCCGGAAAGCACATATGACTATCTCAGTCCGGCCGCACAAAACGTATTCGGCTACAGCAGTGACGAATTCACGAAAAAACCGTTGTTCCTGAAGGAGATCCTTCATCCCGATTTTGTCGACTCTTTCGAGGAAATCCGGGCAGAAATGTCGGAAGGGATCGTACCGCCGACATGGGAATACAAAATAGTCGATCAAGAAAATAAAGAGAGATGGATATTCCAATCACATAAGGGTGTATTCGACAGTAAAGGGAATATTAAAGCAATTGAGGGTATTTGCCGGGATATTACCAGGCGAAAAATTTTAGAAGAAAAATTAAGAAATATTGCCGGGGAATGGTTTTCGACCTTCGATGCCATCAATGACCCGATTGCCCTCTTAGACGTTGAAAAAAAAATCGTGAGATGCAACAACGCAGCGTCAAAATTTATCGAAAAACCTTTCCCCGATCTGATCGGCCGGGAAATTTGCGAACTGGTACGCTGCAGCCGGGCAGCTCCTGGAGACTGCCTTTTTTTGCAAATGAAAGAGTCGCGGCAGCGAGAAAGCAGGATCATGAAAATTGCGGAGCGCTGGTTTAATGTTTCGGTGGACCCGATTTTCGACGATTCCGGTCAGTTTAGCGGAGCGGTCCATATTATGAACGATATCAGCAAGCAAAAAAAAGCCGAAGACACGCTCCGGGAACAGCAAGAACAGCTTCTGCAAGCCGATAAAATGATCAGCCTCGGCATCCTGGTCTCCGGCATGGCTCATGAGATCAACAATCCCAACAACTCAATTGCGCTAAATACGCAATTCCTGCAAAAAGCCTACCTGAGTATTATCCCCGTATTGGACGAATATTACAGCCGGAACAAATCGCTGACTGTAGGCGGCATTAAATATAAAAAATTCCGGGACAAAGCGCCATCCCTGTTTTCCGGGATATCGGACAGTTCAAAACGAATCCGGCACATCGTCGAAGACCTCAAATCTTATGCCCGGGAAAATTCCACCGATATTAAAAGCCCTGTCGATATTAACTCAGTGGTACAATCGGCCATTAATTTGATGAGCAATGTCATCAAGAAATCGACTCATAACTTCACGGTATCCCTCGGGAAAAAGCTCCCCCAGGTCAGGGGGAACTTCCAGAGCCTGGAACAGGTGGTTATTAACCTGGTTCAAAATGCCTGTCAGGCGCTGACCTCCCCGGAAGCAGGAATCTCTATCACCACTCATTTCGATTCAAAAAGCCGCCAATTAATCGTCAGTGTTACAGACGAAGGTATAGGGATTTCCGAGAAGGACCTGAAATATATCATGGAGCCCTTTTTTACTACCAGGCGTACCTCCGGCGGCACCGGTCTGGGATTGTCGGTTTCGGCAAAAATTGTCGCCGATCACAAGTCCACCCTGCATTTTACATCCACGCCCGGTAAGGGAACCTGCGCCCTGGTTCGCTTCCGGATCGAGCGGGGAGAATCCAAAAAAAAGAAAAGGAGGCACGATGATTGAAGCAGCATACCCGGAATACCCGGTTTTGATCGTCGACGACGAGGAGAATGCCTTAGAGAGTTTCGAAATCACGCTCAACTCGGCCCGAATCGACAATATTATCCTCTGTTCCGACAGCAGGGAGGTCATGCCTCTCTTAAAGAAGCAAAAGGTCGAATTGATCCTGTTAGACCTGACCATGCCCCATATACCCGGTGAAGAGTTGCTGCCCCGGATCATTCAATATCACCCGGATATCCCGGTTATTATCATTACCGGGAACATCGAGGTTGAAACAGCGGTAAAATGCATGCAGCTAGGGGCGTTTGATTACATGGTAAAACCGGTGGAAGAGAAACGGCTGATATCCGGTGTGAAACGGGGCATCGAACGCAACCGGCTGCAGCGGGAAAACGTGATCCTGAGGCAGCAGCTTTTAGATGGTCATCTCGCCCATCCCGAGGCCTTTGAGAATATTATTACCGGCAGTCCTGCAGTGATATCCATCTTTAGATACGTTGAAGTCATTGCCAAAAGCCCGGAACCGGTCCTTTTAACAGGAGAAACCGGGGTGGGGAAAGAGTTAATCGCGCGAGCTATCCATAAGGCCGGCGGCCGTAAAGGGGCTTTTGTACCGGTAAATGCTGCCGGAGTGGATGACACTATCTTTTCCGATACCCTGTTCGGCCATCGAAAAGGAGCCTTTACCGATGCCTACAACGAACGCAGCGGATTGATTGAGCAGGCCGCGGAAGGCACGTTATTTTTGGATGAGATCGGGGATTTAAGTCTCCCCTCCCAGGTAAAACTACTCAGGCTGCTGCAGGAGCGTGAATATTTCCCGATCGGATCCGATATTGCCCGGCAAACGGATGCGCATATTATTGCCGCCACCAACCAGGAACTTGAAACCCTGCTGAAAGAGGGGAAATTTCGCAAGGATCTGTATTACCGGTTAACGGTCCACACCATCCATATACCCCCGCTGCGTGAGCGCACGGATGACCTTTTACCATTAATTAATCATTTCTTAAAAGAAGCGACAAAATCCTCAGGCAAAAAAAACCCCACTCCACCGAATGAACTATTCCTCTTACTGTCCCACTACCCATTCCCCGGAAATATCAGGGAACTGCGCTCCATGATTTTTAATGCGGTCAGTTCGCATATTTCCGGCATGCTCTCCATGGAGAGTTTTAAAAAAGCCATCGGCTTTAAGAAGAAAAAATTGCTGCACCGCAGCACACCGCTCACGCTGCACTTCCCTCAGCCGCTGCCCACGGTCAAGGAGGTCGAATCTTTGCTGATCCGGGAGGCATTAAAACTGGCCGACGGGAACCAGTCCATTGCTGCGGAAATGTTAGGTATTACCCGCCAGACCCTGAACCGTAAATTAAAACTTATGGCCCTCCAACCAGGAAACAGGCTGCAAATAACGAGATATAAAACAAATTGCCGGGGAGACGCATAGGGCTGTTAAATTCCGTTACAGTGTTAAAACCTGTTACAAGGAGAGAAATCAATATATATAGGGAATATCGGCAGTTTTTTTTGGGATAATACAAAAAAATGTAAAAATTTTTGACAACCCTTTTTCATTTTTAAAATTGTCCCCTTTGATTTTTTCTTTCTTTTACCCTGGGTTGTTACCGGTATGACCTTTTTGCTTTTCCGCTGTAACAGCGGCTTTTTGAGGAAGAAAAGCCGGTTTCACCCATTAAAGTTATTTTTAAAAAGCAGTGACCGCCAACCTGGCATAAAAATTGCATTTCTCCTTTTGCAATGAAACAACATCGCATACTGATAGCAGCAGAAAGAAAAGAAAACGCACTGCCTTTAAGTCTACTTCTCGAAAGTCACAATTTTCGTGTATGTATCGTTGAGAAAGGCTATCAAGCGATTGATAAAATTCGCTCTCATCACGCCAAATTCAAACCTTTTGATCTTTTAATTACCGGCTCCTTAATGTCGGCACAATCGTTGTGGAGAATGTTCTTAGAAATAGAAAAAATAGACCTGAGCCTCCCCTTTATTGTCGTTTCGAACAACGGGAAAATACGACTAATGAAGCAATTATTGGATAAAGGTTTTTACGGATATATAGTGAGGCCTTTTGACAGCATTACCTTGCTGACCAACATAATGAATATCCTGAAAAATATTAGAAAATACAGGAGAAATATTATATAGATATAAAAAACCCAGATTTTGAAATTCCCGCAATTGACATGAACCGATTAAATGAAACAAGGAAAAACAATGAAACCAATGAATCCCTTAATGCCGAAAAGTAAAAAAATAAACACGTTGAAAACTTCAAAACATATCATATTTATTGGAATGTCGCTGGGAGTATTGTTCTGGATTATCGAATCCCTCCTCCACACGCTTATATTCCGGGAGGGTACATTTGCCGGTCGGTTATTACCCCCGGATGCCCGGGAGATATGGATACGCCTGTTCGTCCTTGCCATTATCATAATTTTTAGTATCTATGCACAGGGGATAATCAACAAACTTAAAAATACGGAGAAAGAAACTCGCGGGGCGCTCAAAGAACTCAACCAGGTATTTAATACCGCAGCCGACGGAATGCGCGTCATCGATAGAAACTTCACCGTATTCCGCGTCAATGATACTTTCTCCACCCTATCGGGCTTCAGCCGCAAAGAAGCAGTGGGGAAAAAATGTTATGACGTCTTCGGCGGCAGCCTGTGTAAAACCGTGGGCTGTCCGTTAAACCAGGTCCTCAAAGGTGAAGAACGGGTCGAATTCGACGTCGAAAAAATACGCAAGGACGGTACACGTATATTCTGTACATTGATGGCCGTTCCCCTGCGGGGAAACGGTAAGGAACCGATAGGCATTGTCGAAAACTTCAGGGATATCTCCGAATACGAGATAGCCCGGGAAGCATTTCAAGAAATCGAAGAACGCTATCGAGACCTGCAAAAAAATATCCCCCTGGGTATTTTTCGTTCAACCCCGGGAGGAAGGATCATTGCGGGCAACCCCGCAATGGTAAAAATGTTCGGATACGAATCGGAAGAAGAAATGCTGGGCGCTCCCGCCGGTGATTTCTATCTACATCTCGAACAGAGAGACGGCCTGCTCAAAGGGTTAAAGAAAAAGGGTGTGGTCTCAGGATTTGAGGTACAATTGAAACGTAAGGATGGTTTTGTTTTCTGGGCCTCTTTAAACATCAAAGGGGTAACCGGAAAATCGGGGGAAATAATGTATCATGACGGAATAATGGAAGATATCAGCCGGAATAAGAAAATGGAAGAAGAAATGATTAAATCTGAAAAGCTGGAATCTTTGGGGCTCCTGGCCGGTGGAATTGCGCACGATTTTAATAACTTCCTGGCTTCCATATTAGTTAACATCGGCTTTTTGAAATTGGTTTTAAAAAAAGAAAACCGGGCAGCAACCCGGTTAAATGAAACGGAAAAAGCCGTCATGAGAGCAAAAACATTAACCCAACAACTGCTGACCTTCTCCAATGGCGGGGCACCTGTCAAGGGTACTGCGTCAATCGCCGAGCTGCTCACCGACACAGCTAACTTTGCTTTAAGCGGTTCCCGGGTGAAGTGTAAATACACCTTCGCCGAAAACCTCCGGGACGTAGAAATCGATGAAGGACAGATCAGCCAGGTCATCCGGAGCCTGGTTATCAACGCGGCGCAGGCAATGCCCGGAGGAGGAATGATACACATTTTAGCAGACAACCTCACGGTCTGCTCCCCGAATAACCTCCCCCTTGAAGAGGGAAAATATATAAAAATCATTGTCAATGACCAGGGAACGGGAATACCTGCCGAACACCTGGATAAAATATTCGATCCTTTTTTCACCACAAAAGAAAAAAAGAGCGGCTTAGGCCTTTCAATCGCTTATTCTATAATAAAAAAACATAACGGGTTAATTACAGTCGAATCGCAGCCGGGAATGGGGACATCCTTTTACATCTATTTACCCGCTTCAGGTAAAAAAAAGAAAACCAGGAAGGAAAAGGAGCAGCACACCTATGCGAACCGGGGCAGAGTGCTGCTCATGGATGACGAAGCGCTTATACTGGAATGCACCGGTGATTTATTGAAAGAAATCGGTTACACCGTTGAATTGGCAAAAAACGGCGCCGAAGTGCTGAAACTATACGAAGATGCACGGCAGTCGGGTAATCCCTTTGATGTTGTCGTTCTCGATCTTATCGTCCCGGGCGGTATGGGAGGGCAGGAGACCATCCGTGAACTCCGCAGAATGGACCCGCAAGTGAAAGCCGTGGTTTCCAGTGGGTATTCCACAGACCCGGTTATAGCCAAGCATAAAGAATACGGTTTTGTCAGCGCATTGTCCAAACCTTATCGTATGAAAGATCTGAGTTCGGTTCTCCGGGAAGTTGTATCCACATGTGGAAAGTGCCTGAATTAAAAAGAAAAAATATTACACAGAGAAGATTAATCATTTTTTTCAAAATTTTCCAGCGAAAATAAAGAAGAATCGGCCTATATATAGTGTATGAACCCACAGGACACACAAATTATAGGATTCAGGGGTTGACATTTTGAAAAAATTATACTATAATATGCCATAGTATGATAAAAGATTTTCGGGAGGAAAAATGACCTTAAAGAAAATTCAGTATAGTATGTTTATACTGTTTATGTTGGCAACCGGGGTGCTTACTCTCTTAACGATTAACCTATCGGAACAAAAGCTTGAGAGCCGAGCGGCCATCCAGGTGTTGACCCGGGAAGTATCCCTGATGGACAAAAAAATTACCGACTTTGAAAAATATAAAAGTGAAATAGACCTTTACCAATTCCAGGAGAATATATTTAAATTAAAATACCCGAGATTTGCGGAGATTGCCAAAATCGTATTCTCAAAAAGTGAAAAATACGGTTTTAATCCCTATCTCATTATGGCAATGATACAGGTAGAGAGTGATTTCAAACCCTACGCCGTTTCGAAAGCGGGGGCCTATGGTTTAATGCAGGTGACCTATTCTGTCTGGAAAGATGAGCTCAACATACGCTTTAACCGGATTTTCGAAAAAGAATACAACATCGAGTTAGGTTTAAAAATATTAAAACACTATTATGATGAAACCGATGGAGACCTACTCAAAGCCCTGTTTCACTACAATAACGGTTATAAGTATAATAATACCAAATACAGTGTAAAGGTAATCTCAACTCTCTTTTATACCAATAAAGACAAAGCTCCTAAAGCCGGGAAAAAGAAAGAAGAGAATCTTACTATTTAATAATCCGGTTGCTCCCTGCCCAGCCTTGTTTTGGGCTTGACATTCAAGGGGATTTTGTATATATAATAACGAGGAGCTAAAAATGGCAAAAAAAAAGAGAACCGTTTTTATCTTTATTGTTATATCAATCCATTTTTTCTTCTTCCTCTCCTGCGCGGAAGAAAAAACCAGGAGCTATCTCACCACCGGAAACTGGTATCCTTCATCAAAAAGCGATTTACACGCGATGCTCAACCACTATTTCGAGAATGCGAAAAGCAAAAAAATTCCCGGCAAGATTGCTGCACTCATCGGGCCCCATGCCGGTATAAATTATTCAGGGCAATGCGCGGCAAATGCCTATAAGCAATTAATAAAACACTCCGATACAATTAAACGTGTCTTTCTCTTCGGCGTATCCCACCAGGGGCGATTTGCCGGGTGCTGTGTCTCCGGTTTTTCCTATAACGCCACTCCTTTAGGAAAGATCCCGGTGGATCAAGAGATAACCGCCGCATTAGCGAAGGAAAAATTTTTTAAAGTTGACAACCGGATCATGCAGTACGAACATTCCATCGAGAACCATCTGCCCTTCTTGCAAAAAGCGTTAAAAAAAAGGGAATACAAAATTATTCCCATTCTATTCGGGTATTTGCAGGATAAGGATTTTCAACCCATCGCCGATATTCTAAAAAAGTATATCGATGCGCACGCCCTGGTGATCGCCAGTACGGATTTAACGCATTTCGGAGCTAATTTCGGTTATCGCCCCTTTATGGACGACATCAAAAACAACCTGACAAAACTTGATATGGGCATCATTGACCCGGTATTAAGATTGGACTTTGACAGTTACCGGGAATATGAGAAAAAAACAGGAATTACCATGTGCGGTTTTAACCCGGTAGGCGTTTTAATTAAATTATTTTCCGGCAAAACTCACCGGGGAATACTGATCGATTACTACAAATCGGGAGATAAGGGCAGCGATTATTCCATAAGTGTCAGTTATGCCTCTATTATTATTACCCGGAATTCCAACGGTAACTCCTCATCCCAGGTAAAAAAAAAGAGCACAAAGAAACCGGTTCCCCCGGAACTGAGCGAAAAGGAGAAAAAAATACTGCTGTCTATTGCCAGGAAAAGCCTGCAGGCCTATGTCAGGGAACAAATTCCGCCCAAAGATATTGAGACGAAATACGCAATATCGGAAAAGTTAAAGGAAAAAACAGGTGTTTTTGTCACCCTGAAGATAAACGGTCATTTGCGCGGCTGCATCGGTTCGATAATCGGATCCGCCCCACTCTACTTAGGCGTAAGGGATAATGCGATAAAGGCCGGGTTAAGTGACCCGCGTTTCCCCCCGGTAAAGGCAGCCGAGTTGCGGCAAATAGACATGGAAGTATCGGTAATGACCCCCCTGCAAAAGATAGCTGATTACAGCAAAATCCGTTTGGGAACCGATGGCGTTATCATTAAAAAGGGATCTCGCCAGGCGGTATTTCTCCCCCAGGTAGCCCTGGAAACGGGCTGGGACTTAGATGAGTTTTTAAGCCAATTATGCCGCAAAGCCTGGCTGCCTGTCGATGCCTATAAAAAGCCGGGAATGGAATTTTATATTTTCCAGGCCCAGGTTTTTGGCGAAAAGGAGCATAAATGAGGAAGGTTGATGGAACCCGGTAAAAGTATCGTAGTATTGGCCCGGTCGCCCAAACTGAAACGCCAGGGTCATAAACTACTAAAAGAGAAGGTGCGTCCTTTTGTAGACAAGGCCCTAATAAAAATCACCGGCGCCTCCTCAGCCGCCAATGCCTGGAAATCCCTTTTCTCGCCGGGTGAAAAAATCGGCATTAAATTGAGTTGTTTACCCGGCAGGCACCTATCCACCACGGAAGGCCTGGTAATGACGGTTGTTGACGGTCTGCTCTCAGCTGGGATTAAAAAACAGAATATTTTTGTATGGGAGCGCACAAACCGGGAATTAGAAAAAGCGGGATTTGTGGTAGGTAGTTCCGGAATCAATATTTTAGGTACCGATCATTTTCCCGGCGGCGGATATTCGCAGCGGCTCGAATTTGCCCGCAGTGTCGGCACCTGTTTTTCCCGGATAATGGAGATAGTCGACGCCCACATCAACCTACCCGTTTTAAAAGATCACGACATAGCCGGTGTTTCCATCGGCCTGAAAAATTTTTACGGCGCCATATACAACCCCAATAAGTTCCATCGCAATAATTGCGACCCCTATGTGGCGGACCTCTGCACCCATCCTCTCATAAAGAACAAACTCCGTCTCACCCTGGGTGACGCCTCCCGGGTACAGGCGAACAATGGCCCGGCCTTTTATCCCAAATATGCCCTGGAGTACGGCGGCATACTCGTCAGCCGTGACCCCGTGGCTCTCGATTACACCGGGTGGCAGATCATCGAGCAATGCCGCAAAGAGTTGAAATTGAAATCCCTGAAAGAAAGCGGCCGGGAGCCCCGTTATATTCTAACAGCCGCGCAGTTGAAGTTGGGCCATGCCCATCCCGGCAAAATAGAAGTTATAAATATCTGAAAAAAAAAAGAGGTGCCAGGTGATAGAACGAACCATCGATATAAAAAATAGGCTCAGCCGGCGGGAATTTCTGCGTCTGGCCGCCGGCACAGGCGCTGCCTGCTCCATCCCGCTGTTCCGGCCCGTGCTGCATGCGGCCGCGATAGAGGAAAAATTTGTCAAAGAAGCCAGGTATTACGAAAGGCTGCCCGAAAAAAAAGTGATCTGTAAGCTTTGTCCCCATGAATGCCGGGTAGCGGACCTGGAAAGAGGCACCTGCGGTGTCAGGGAGAACCGGGGCGGCACCTATTATACCCTGGTTTACGGCAATCCCTGTTCCGCCGGCATCGATCCCATAGAAAAAAAACCTCTTTTCCATTATTATCCGGCCACCACTTCCTTCTCCGTTGCCACAGCCGGTTGTAATTTTGTCTGCCGCTTTTGCCAGAATTGGGAAATCTCCCAGAAACGGCCCGAGCAGGTAAAATCAACCGAACTATTCCCGCAAGACCTCATCCGGTTGGCAGAAGCAAGAAGTTGCAAGACGGTGGCCCACACCTACAGCGAACCGGTGGTATTTTTCGAATACATGCTGGCATGTGCCGCAGAAGGCAAAAAGAAAGGTATTCCCAATGTGATGATTTCGAACGGATACATTAATGAAAAGCCCATGCGGGAGTTGTGTAAATACTTAGGCGCCGTAAAAATTGATTTAAAAGCCTTTACGGAGAAATTTTACAAAGAACAGTGTGCCGGGACGTTGAAACCCGTGTTAGACACCCTGCTGGTCTTAAAGGACGAAGGTATCTGGTTTGAGATCGTTGACCTGATTATCCCAACGTTGAATGACAGCAAGCGAGAGATTGAGACCATGAGTAGGTGGATTGTCAAAGAGTTGGGGCCCGATGTGCCGGTTCATTTTTCCCGTTACTATCCCACCTTTATGCTGAAGAATATTCCTCCCACCCCTCCGGCCACCCTGCACCGGTGCCGGAAGATTGCCAGGGACAGCGGGGTGAAATTTGCATACATCGGCAACCTGCTTTCGGATGCTGAGAACACCTATTGTCCGGGATGTCATAAACTTTTGATCGAGCGGATGCGCTATGTCACCAATACCATCGGCATGAAAGGCAATCGCTGCAAATACTGCGATGAAAAAATCCCCGGCTATTTTTTATAGAAGGTTCCCCTCAAAACAAAAGAAGAGGGGATAAGAGTTACCTCTCTATAATTTCGATTTCAAGATCAGTGTGTTCTCGGAATTTTTTAAAATCACTATCAAAAGTGATTAACTTACCGGCATGCTTTTCCGCAAATTTAAGGTGAACCGCATCGTTGATTCTTCGTAAACTATCTATATCAAAACAAAATTTGCACGCATCCTTTACCGATTCAATGGGTAAGCCATGTTCGCAATACCTGCTAAATAATTCGTAAATCTCAAAAATTTCTTTTTTCGCCAACTTCAATTTATTAAAAACGAAAAGCAACTCCTGTAGGCTTAAGGGGGAAAGAATCAATTTATTTTCAGAAATAAGCTTCTCAATAATTTGTTTCGATGTAGTATGTTTCGGGCCTTCCGGGTTGATATAACTGTATACGATAACATTGGTATCAATATAAACCATTATTCATCTCGTCTATTAAGTCATCGATGTCCACATCCTTGGGGACCCTGATGTTCAATTTTTCGGCTTTTTTAGTTAGTAAACGGAATTTTTTTAAATTTTCCGCCGCATCTGGTGCTAATGGTTGCGGTACATCCATATTGTCTCCGGGTATTGGGAAGACCAGTATCTCCAATTTACGGTGGATATAGTCTTTAGGGAGTTTTATAACCAATTGGTCATTTTCCGCTCGTCTTATTTCTCTAATCATTTTTTTTCTCCGTTATAATTATAACATCAAAAAAAAAATTTAACAACAAAGTAGATAATAACTCAACATCTAAAAATAGTTAATTTGCAGCGCTGTCGATTTTTAGTAGTGGTGTCAGGGTATAAAGTAGTACTTCAAAGCTTAAACGGCAAAACAAAAAACTCCATGATCGGAGCTTCGCGGTGGCAAAAAATGTTTCAAGCAGTGGGCTGCTTTTTTTTTGAGGTGAAATAGAGTAGAATATATATCGAGGAAATAAAATGGACTTAACAATAAAAAAAATTATCAGCTGGTTTAAGTGGATCATTCCCGCGGCTGTGATTAGCGGGCTGGCACTATTCGCCTATTACTACCTGTCCTCTGTCGATCTAAATGTCGAAATAGAAGAACCGGCAGTAAAGGAGATCGCCAGGGGCTGGGGAAAAATTGCGGGTGGCAGGAACGGAAAAGTCATATTCGGTCAACCGCCGAAAATGGTCATTGTCGATCTAAGCACGGGCAGCGAACATGAAGTGCCGAACGTAGTGGTAGGCGGCGCAAAAGGACGATTCAAACGCGGCCAATCGCCCCGGCCATCCTGGTCCCCGGATGGGAAACGGTTCCTCTACCGTTACAACGGCAGCATTTATGCCTGTGATGAGCAGGGTAACCGGCAGGAGATCCGGAACGAACGCATGAACTGTACCGAAGAAACCCGCTGGAGCTGGCACGTTAAAGATGGAGAAGACTGGGCAGTGGGTCCCTCTAAAGACGGGGATGGTTTAGTAGTGAAAATAAGCAATCCGGCTATCGCAAAAACGGTTTATGGCGGCGGCGACGTGGTCAAACACTGCGAAATGACAGGAACAGGTAAATATATTGTATATGCCCGCAGGCGGGATGTCTTTGTAGCGCGGGTGGGCACCGCATCGGCGAGTGACAGCCGGCAGATTTCAACCGGCCAGAGCTGCCGCCCCTGCGCTGCACCCGGCAACCACGTGGCCTGGCTGCCCATTCCCCACACACAATATATGATCCACGATGCCCGGGATGGAAGACAGACCGGTGTGCTCCCGGCTCCTCCGGGAGAAGAGATTTACCGTTTGAATTGGTCCAACCACCCTGATTTCGCCGTACATATGTACGGCAGCCGCGGCAATGTGCGCATCCATGTGCGCCGCATCAGTACCGGGGAATACCTCTTTACCGGCAATGGCTGGGACCCGGACCTGTGGGTAGAGGATCATTGACCATGACCCATAATCAATGAAGAGAAAAGAATAGTTCGCTAATTTTCCTTCGATTTCCCATTATTTTTTATGAAAAGGTATACCAGCGCAGCAATTCCGATGGTGTATTCCCATACCTGGGTGGTAATATGGATGACAAAACCCGCCTCTTTCAGGTTATCCGCCGGGATTTGCAGGGCTTTGAAAATAAGGGAAAAGGCTAACTCCCAGGTACCGAAACCGCCCAATCCCTGGAGGGGAATCAGCGATGACAACTCTGTTCCGGCCAGGCCGAAACTGAACAGTGAAAAATAATGCAGGCCAAACCCGATACCTACGATGCCTTCAAAAAGTATATAAACAAATACGTATTTGATGAGGCGAATAAAAAAGCTGAGAGCAAACACGATTAACCGTTCCGAGTTCTTTTTATGAGCAGCCAGGTATTCATAGATATTTTGAAAAAATTTCTCTATCCTGGGGAACCTGCCGAATATTTTAATTTTTAATAAAAACCTGAGAATGCTGTCCGCAAAAAAAACGAATATAACCGACAGCATGAATATTAAACCCATACCGGCATAGATAGCCCCGCGATTGATCTCGGTCTTAAGAAAAAAGAGCATTATGCCCAGCAATAGACACAGGGCCAGCCCGTCATAAAACACCGATATCACAAAGCTTGACGCCCCTTCCTCGACCGGTAAACCCTTTTTATTGGTGAGGTAGGAGTAAAAAACTAAGGACGCGGTCCGGGCCGGCAGCAGATCAACGGAAAAATTCCTCACTAAGGTTATTAAAAAAAGATCCGCGAAGGGCAATTTTTTGGAGAGTAATATGTGATACCTGAGCGCCCGTAAAAAAGTCCCCGCCATGGAAAGAAGGATGAAAGCCAGCAAATAAAACAGGGGTATTTTAAAAAAATTAATCTTTATATCATTGAAAGATATATCCCTGAAGAATAGAAATACCACTGCTGCCGTAACCGCTGCCGGGAAAACAATCTTCGTCACTATTTTCATCACATTCTTCATGTTGCACCTTTATTCACATAGGGGCGAATTTGAGTAAAGATAAACTCCGCCATGGCTCGATATCCCTTTTCCCCAGGATGAACCCCGGGTAATAGTTCCGGCCGCTTTTTAAAAAATTCAAAAAGGTCGATTAAATGAATATCCTCTTCCCGTGCTAATTTGCTGATTGTGGGCACACTCTCTTCTGCGATCCGGCGTCGCGAAACCTCAGAAAAAGTGGATAAATCGCAGTTGAAAATGGGCGGGATTGTCATTATAAAAATACGCAAGCTGCTACCACCCCGGGCTTTAAAACGATGAAGGATCCCGATAATCTCCCGCATATTCTTTTCAAAACGATCAACCGGCGTACTATCACCGTCGATGCGCACATCATTGGTGCCTAACATCAGGACCAGGATATGGGGATTAATCTTTTTTAGAATCTTCGATTTGCTAAGATAATCCAGGTATTCCCCGGAGGTGTTGCCTGGCCTGGCAGCAGAGTAGACGTTCACTTTCAGGTTTTCGGCTTTAAATAAACGCCCCAGGTGCCGGGTATATTGACCGTAACTGCTCTCGGTCAGGCTGTCACCCATACAGAGCACTCTGGTATAAGTTACCCGGACCGGAGAGGGTTGCAACAGGAAATAGACGACAATAATCACCATTGCAGCAGCCACTTCTATCGAAACCAACAAACCTCTTTTCATGGGGCCATTATACAGGAATTCCAAAACCAACGCAACGACACCCAGCAATTCTAATTTTGGAAGTTTTTAATAATATATTTACCCTAATTTTAATTGTTTTTGCAGGCTGTAGTCGGAATCCAATTTTCCACAAATTAAGGTGGAAAATTAGGGAATTTGCTACTTTTAAACCAGTGGAGTTGAAAATCAAGAAAATATCTTCTATAATCTATAATCGCAGGAAAAAGACAGATGACCAAAGAAGAAAAAAGCTGGATATTGTACGATGTGGGGAATTCCGCCTTTGTTCTTATAATCGTAACCACGATTATGCCGATTTTCTTTAAGGATATTGCTTCTAAGGGCATTCCCGATGCCCTTTCAACCGCCAATTGGGGATTTGCCAATTCCCTGGCCTCCCTGGTGCTGGCTGTACTGGCACCCATCCTGGGGTCCATTGCCGATTTTCAATACTTAAAAAAGAGGTTTTTTGTTTTTTTTCTCTGTGTGGGCCTTATTTTCACCGTTTTGTTAACCTTCAGTGGGCCGGGGGCTTGGATTTACTGCTTACTGGTATATATTTTTAGCCGCGTCGGCTGGGCCGGGGCCAATATTTTTTATGACGCCTTTATCGTGGATGTGACGGAGAAAAAAAGAATGGACGTGATATCGACCCGTGGTTATGCCTACGGTTATATCGGAAGCGTGTTTCCCTTCTTAATCGTCATCGCCATTATTATGTTATGGCCCGGCGGGGAAAATACTACCGCCATACACCCTACCCCGGCAAAGATCGGTTTTCTCATCGCTGCCGCCTGGTGGTTTTTGTTCTCTTTGCCGATGTTAAAAAACGTCAGGCATAAATACTATATGCCCGGGAGTGCAACCCCGGTGAAAGACGGCTTTATTAAACTGCTCAACACATTTAAAGAAATCAGGAAGTTTAAACAGGCCTTTGTCTTTTTAATTGCCTATTTTTTCTACATCGATGGCGTGGATACCATTATCAGCATGTCCACCGCTTACGGCATGGATATCGGGTTGAATACGACCATGTTGATTCTGGCTATCTTAATGATTCAAATCGCGGCATTTCCCTTTACCTTGCTCTTCGGAGCATTGGCCGATAGGTATTCGGCAAAATCCATGATTTTCGTGGGAATCGGAGTTTTCTCTCTCATTACACTCATTGCTTTTTTCCTGCCCGATATTTCAAACCTGACCTTGCGCACCATAGCCTTCTGGGGCCTGGCCTTTTTGGCAGCCACATCTATGGGCGGGATTCAGGCCCTCAGCCGCTCATATTTCGGGAAGCTGATCCCTGCCGAGCGGTCGGCTGAGTTTTTCGGGTTTTACAATATATTCGGCAAGTTTGCCGCCATATCGGGTCCCCTTATTATGGGAATACTGACCCGGCTCACCGGTCATTCCCGTTTCGGAATACTGGGAATTTTAGTATTATTCATAACCGGTGGACTCCTCCTCCATTCGGTAAAAGAACCGGACGTTAAGGGACAAAAACAGATGAAAACCTAACAAAGGTGTTCGGCTGTCAAATTTTGTGTTAAAATAAGAAGAGACAAAAATAAAGGCAAAACAAAAAAATGAAAAAAAATAACCCGGTCGAAAAACTAAATCATTTACTAAAAAAACGAATCATGATACTGGACGGCGCCATGGGCACCATGATCCAGGCCTACAACCTTAACGAAGAAGACTTTCGCGGTGACCGTTTTGCAGATCATCCCGTCGATTTGAAGGGCAACAACGACCTTCTTTCAATCACGCAGCCGCACATCATCCGCGAGATTCACGGGGCCTTTCTTGCTGCCGGTGCAGATATCATTGAGACCAATACCTTTAATTCAAATTCCCTTTCCCAATCGGATTACCGGATGGAAAACCTGGTGTACGATCTCAACCTCTCCGGGGCAAAAAATGCCCGCCAGGCAGTTGCGGCAGCGCTAAAAAAGGATCCGAAGAAGCCGCGTTTTGTGGCCGGTGTCCTGGGCCCCACGGGTAAAACCCTTTCGATTTCTCCCGATGTGAACCGCCCCGGTTATCGCAATATCACTTTCGATGAGATGGTCAATGTCTACAGCGAGGCGGCCCGGGGATTGTTTAACGGCGGCGTTGATATCCTCCTGATCGAAACGGTTTTCGACACCTTAAATTGTAAGGCGGCCATCTTTGCCCTACTAACCCTTTTTGAAAAGAAAAACATAGAATTACCTATCATGATATCCGGCACTATCGTGGATGTCAGCGGCAGAACCCTGTCCGGGCAAACCCCGGAGGCATTTTATTACTCGGTGGCCCATGCCAACCCCTTGAGCGTGGGATTGAATTGCTCTTTAGGCGGCGAAGATATGCGCCCCTATATCAAGGAGTTATCTCGCAGGGCAGATTGTTGGCTCAGCGCTTATCCCAATGCCGGACTACCCGATGAATTCGGCAATTATAAGGAAAGCCCCGAACACATGGCGGCGATTATCGAAGATTTTGCTAGCAGCGGGTTTGTCAATATCGTGGGCGGCTGCTGCGGTTCCACCCCCGATCATATCCGGGCCACGGCGGAGCGGGTAAAATCCATAACCCCGCGAAAAAAACCGGATCCCATTTTTCACAGTTTTTTCAGCGGACTCGAACCCCTCACCATAAAGCCGGGCTCCTTATTTGTCAACATCGGTGAGCGCACCAATGTTTCCGGCTCGTCCCGTTTTGCCAAACTGATAAAAACAAAACAATATGAGAAAGCCTTAGACGTGGCCCGGCAGCAGGTGGAAAACGGCGCCCAGGCAATCGATGTTAACATGGATGAAGGGATGCTCGATTCCGAAGAGGAGATGGTCACGTTCCTGAACCTCATCGCTTCCGAACCGGGTATCAGCCGGGTGCCCATCATGCTTGATTCCTCTAAATGGAGTGTGCTCGAAGCCGGATTGAAATGCATCCAGGGCAAAGGAATCGTCAACTCGATTAGCCTCAAAGAAGGAGAAGCCGCCTTCGTGGAGAAAGCAAAGAAAATCTTACAATACGGCGCAGCCGTCATTGTAATGGCTTTCGATGAAAAGGGCCAGGCCGAATCAAAAGAACGCAAGGTTGAAATATGCCGCCGCTCCTATAAAATATTGAAGGACCAGGTGGGATTTTCCGGCCGGGACATCATATTTGATCCCAATATTTTTGCCGTGGCAACCGGCATCGACCAGCACCGGAATTATTCGCGTGACTATTTCGCGGCCACCCGTGAGATTAAAAAACTCCTCCCCGGCGTGTTGGTGAGTGGCGGAGTCAGCAATGTTTCCTTCGCCTTTCGCGGGCACAATCCCCTCAGGGAAGCTATCCATTCTGCCTTTCTTTACCATGCCATAAATGCCGGTATGGATATGGGAATCGTCAATGCCGGTCAATTGGCGGTTTACGAAGAGGTGCCGGAAGATTTGCGCGAGAGAATCGAAGATGTGCTGCTCAACCGCAGGGCCGATGCCGCGGAACGGCTTTTAGCAGCCGCCCACACTTTATCGGATGAAGGCAAAAAGGAGAAGAAAGACCTGGCCTGGCGGAACGAACCGGTGGACCGGAGGCTGAAACACGCCATGGTGCAGGGTATTTCCAAATATATCGAAGAGGATGTGGCAGAGAGCCTCGCGCAGCACGGAGAAGGGCTGCGGGTTATCGAAGGCCCGCTCCTGCAGGGAATGAACGTAGTTGGTGATTTGTTCGGAAAAGGAAAGATGTTTTTGCCCCAGGTTGTCAAGAGCGCGCGGGTCATGAAACAGGCGGTGGCTTATTTACTCCCCATTATAGAGAAAGAGAAGAGCAAAACTCCCGGTACTTCAAAGAGACAGGG
>JAGLQA010000010.1 GCA_023137075.1 Candidatus Aminicenantota bacterium | reverse complement strand
CGGAGATATCCCGGCGCTTGATCTGCCTGCCGATTTTATTCGGCCGGAGACACCGGGTTTTGCCGGACGCCGGCTTGATTTTTTTATCGGGAAAGAGCAAACCCAGGGCTTAAAAGATATTGCGGCCGAAGCGGGCGCCACCTTATACATGGTCCTGCTCGCCCTGTTTAACCTTTGGCTGGCGAAATTAAGCGGCCGGAAAGACATTATCATCGGTACAGCCGTAGAAGGACGCGGCCATGAGGATGTGAAAGATATCGTCGGTATGTTTGTTAATACCTTACCCCTGCGGAATTATCCCGCCGGTGAAAAGACCTTCAGAGAATTCCTGGCGGAAGTGAAGGAACGGACGACAGCGGCCTTAGAGAAAGGCGATTACCCCTTTGAAAATATGGTAGAAAAATTAAACTTAGACCGGGATATGAACCGGAATCCTTTATTCGATGTGTTGTTTCACCTCATTAATTTCGACATCCCGGCAGCAGAGATGGCGGGGCTGCGCCTGACTCCCTATCAATTTGAAAGCAGGGGATCGAAATTTGATTTGAGTCTGGGTGCGATCGAGAGTGACGACGGCCTGATTTTCCCGGTGGAATATTTTACCGCCCTGTTTAAAAGAGAAACCGTCGAAAGATTCATGGGATATTTTAAGATCATCGTGTCCCAGGTACTGCAAGACAGCGGCAAAAAAATAAAGGATATCGAGATACTCAGCGGCGAAGAGAGAGAAAAGATTCTAGTTGAATTTAACGATACGGCAGCTGCCTATACGGAGACCGCCACCATTCACGGGTTATTCGAAGAAACAGTACAAAACCGGCCCGGTACGACCGCCGTGGTTTTCGAAGAGAGGCACCTGACCTATTTCGAATTAAACGAAGCGGCCGATAGGTGGTCTGCTTCACTAAAAAAAAGGGGGGCCGCACCCGGTGCAATTGCCGCGATCTTAATAGAGCGTTCGCCGGAGATGATCGCGGGTTTATTCGCGATCTTAAAAACAGGCGGCGCTTACCTGCCTATAGATCCCGCTTATCCACTTGAGCGGATCGAATTCATGCTGACAGACAGCCGGGCGGGAATATTGCTGACCACCCGCGATCTTATTGAAGAAGTTAAAGAGTTAAAGAGTTCGGGAGTCGAGACGGTTTTTATAGAAAAAACAAGCAGTAGGGTAGGGGCACAGAATTCTGTGACCGAACCCACCCCACCCTTCGGGCACCCCTCCGAGGAGGGGAATTCTTGCGGGGCCTACATCATCTACACCTCCGGTTCCACCGGCCGCCCCAAAGGCGTTGCTGTGGCCCACCGCTCTATTGTTAACACCCTGCAGTGGCGCAGGAATTACTACCGCTTCGATTTTAACGACGTGGTGCTGCAGCTTCCCTCTTTCTCTTTTGACAGTTCCGTGGAAGATATATTTACCTCTTTGATCAGCGGTTCGAAACTGGTATTGATTCGTCACGAACAAAGACTGGAGACCCAATTTTTAAAAACCTTCATAAAAAAAAGGTGTATCACTCATTTTTTAATCGTACCGGGTCTGTATAAACGCTATATCACAGAGATTTCCGGGAGCTTGCGCAGCCTGCGTTCCGTAACCCTGGCGGGTGAGAGTTTTTCCCGGGAATTGGTAGAGGAGCATTTTGAGAAACTTCCTCATGTGAGATTGGTCAATGAATATGGCCCGACTGAAAATAGTGTGTGTGCCACGGTGTACGAATTTACCCAGGAAAAGACCCGCGTGTTAATCGGCGCCGCCATCCATAATGTGAAGTGTTATGTGCTGGATAAAAACCGGGAACCGGTTCCCCTCGGCGTTACCGGTGAATTGTGTGTGTCCGGGAAGGGGGTGGCAAAGGGCTACTTGAACCGCCCCGAATTGACGGCTGAAAAATTTGCCTCCGGCCCCACTGCGTGGGGAACCACAGGGGTGCCTGAAGGGCGGGGTGGGTTAGAGGATGGCGCGAAGCGCAGCACTAATCATCATTCATCGTTCATCAATCATCATTCAGACCTTATATATAAAACCGGGGACCTGGTCAGGTGGCTGGCCGATGGGGACCTGGAATTTATCGGCAGGATAGACGACCAGGTTAAGATTCGCGGTTTCAGGATCGAACCCGGCGAAGTGGAGAACCGGTTAAAAAGAGTGGAACAAATAAAAGATGCGGTCATTACCTTGAAGGAAGAAAAGAATGGGGAAAAGCGCCTCTACGCCTATATTATCCCGGCAGCGGATTTTGAGCTGCCCACGCTGCGCCGGAACCTGGGTAGAAATCTTCCCGCCCACATGCTGCCCTCCCGTTTTTTCGAGATAGATCGTATACCCCTGACAACCAATGGAAAAATAGACCGCCAGGCCCTGGACAGCCTGGGCCGCGAATTGGATTCGGGTTCGGATTACGTTGCGCCGCAAGGTGAAAAGGAAATCCTGATGGCTGATGTGTGCCGGGAGGTTTTCGGATTGGAAAAAATAGGTGTGAACGATAACTTCTTCGATATAGGAGCCGACTCCTTTGCCATTATGCGGTTGAACGACAAATTGCAGGATGTGTTTGATAGGGAAATCCCGGTGCTGACCTATTTCGAATACCCCACCATTGCCTCTTTTTTGGACTACCGGCAGCATCAGGAAACAGGGCGGGGCATTTCTCCTGCCGCCGAAGCCGAAGTCCGGGAGGAGAAAGAGTGGCTTGAATCGCAGAAAAAGGGCCGGGATAAAATACGAAAACTCAGGAAAAAAAGAGTTGATGACGAGGGGGGGGATTTCTAATAAGCATTTTGAGAAGTCTACCAGGTAAATTCGCCTCTCGGGAGGGATGGCTGCGTCAGCCGCCGGGGTGGGTTATAATTTTCGCAAAAACACAAGTTTTTCACCCAACAGTATTATAGAGGAACAACATGGACAAAAAAATCAATTATACGGGCCTGGAAATAGCGGTTATCGGTATGGCCGCCCGGTTCCCCGGCGCAAAAAATATCGATCAATTCTGGACCAACCTGAAAAACGGTATAGAGACCATTTCCTTCTTTTCAAAAGAGGAACTCGAACAGGCAGGCGTGGAACCCGCTTTAATCGATAATCCCGATTTTGTGAAAGCCCGGGGTGGGCTTGAAGATGTGGAATATTTTGACCCGGCCTTTTTTGATTACACCGCGGTAGAAGCACAATTGATGGACCCGCAATTGCGGTTTTTCCACGAATGTGCCTGGCAGGCCTTAGAAAATGCCGGTTATGATCCGGAAAACTATAAGGGAAAAATCGGGATTTATGCCGGGGCCTCACCCAATCTTTTCTGGGAAGCCTCATCATATATGTCCGGATCCAAAAGTATGCTGGACCCCTTTGCGGTGGCTCACCTGATATTCAGGGACTATATGACCACACGGGTTTCCTATAAACTTAATTTGAGGGGCCCCAGTTTTTTAGTGCAAGCCGCCTGTTCTACCTCGTTAGTGGCTATCCACGTGGCCTGCCAGGCGCTCTTGAGCGGCGAATGTGCTATGGCTTTGGCCGGGGGGGTCTCTATCAGTCTACCCCAGGCCGGCGGTTATTTATACCAGGAAGGCATGGTGAAGGCGCCGGACGGACACTGCCGGGCATTTGACGCGGACTCGAAGGGATTTTGTGGAGGAAACGGCGTGGGTGTGGTGGTGTTGAAACCCTTAGAGGACGCCGCTGCCCATGGGGATTTCATCCAGGCGGTTATTAAAGGAAGCGGCATTAATAATGACGGTAAACAAAAAACCGGATATACGGCCCCCAGCCTTCGGGCCCAGGCAAACCTAATAAAAGCCACCATGAGCCTGGCCGAAGTTGAACCTGAGAATATCGGTTATATCGAAGCCCACGGCACCGGCACCCCGATAGGCGATCCCATTGAAGTTGAAGCCCTGAAACGGGCCTTTAATACCGAAAAGAGAGGGTTTTGCCGGATCGGTTCCGTAAAAACCAATATTGGGCATTTAGACGCTGCCGCCGGAGCAGCCGGGTTTATTAAAACCGTACTGGCCTTAAAAAACAGGCAAATACCGCCCAGTTTGTTTTTCAATACACCCAATCCGAAAATCGACTTTGAAAACAGCCCCTTTATTGTGAATACCCAACTCACCGATTGGCACAATGAAAATCAAGCTCCCTTAAGAGCCGGTGTTAGTTCCCTGGGAATCGGCGGCACCAATGCGCATGTCATATTAGAGGAATGGCCCGGCAGCCGTTCCCTGGGCGGTAATGCCGTGCCGGGAAAGCCCGAAATCATCATCCTCTCCGGCAAAACGGCACCGGCTTTGGAACGGGTCAGCGGCAACCTGGTCGACTATTTTAAAGAAAACCCCGGTCTGAACCTGACCGATGCGGCTTATACCTTGCAAACCGGCAGAAAGGTCCTTGAATATAAGAGAATGGCGGTATGTACCGGGGCTGCTGAAGTGGTCGCCCTCTTTTCTACTTTGCCCGAAGGGAAAGTTCGGGAATTTTATACAAAAATAGAAAATAGGCCCCTTATATTTATGTTTTCCGGGCAGGGGGCTCAGTATATAAACATGGGCTTAGATTTATACCGGGATGAACCGCTGTTTAAGGAACAGATGGACCGCGGTTTTGAGATTTTGCAGCGACTATTAGGCCATGATATTAAAGATATCCTGTATCCGGATCCGGCTGACCGGCAGGAGGAAGGTGACACATCGAGTAAATTA
The DNA here is from genome assembly GCA_023137075.1 of Candidatus Aminicenantota bacterium. Classification (GTDB taxonomy): domain Bacteria; phylum Acidobacteriota; class Aminicenantia; order UBA2199; family UBA2199; genus JAGLQA01. Next base: position 14,874 of record JAGLQA010000010.1, on the reverse strand, counting down.
GATGACGTGATCTATTCCGGCCCCATAAAACTGGTATTCGAATATTCCCTGACAAAATTTTTAATGGCCCGGGGAATCAAACCTTATGCGCTGATCGGTCACAGTTTCGGTGAGTATGTGGCGGCCTGTATATCCGGGGTTTTTTCCCTGGAGGACGCCTTAACCATGGCAGTCTTAAGGGGAAAACTGATGGAAAAAACTCCGGCCGGCGCCATGATGAGCGTGCATCTTTCCGAGGAAGAGTTGGAACCCTTGTTGGTCTCGCAGGCTGAACTATCCCTGGCTGCCGTCAATTCTCCAACCAATTGTATTGTTTCGGGTCCGGTCGCAGCCGTCGCTTCTTTCCAGGCCGATTTGACGGAAAAAGGCCATGAGTTTATTCTTATTAACTTTCCCCGGGCCAGCCATTCAAAACTGATGGCGCCTATTACCGCGGAATTCGAGGAGAAAATAGGCGCCCTAACCTTCAATAAACCTCGGATTCCCTACATATCGGGCTTAACGGGAAAATGGATAAAAAACGAAGCGGCTGCGGATCCCAGCTATTGGGCCCGGCACCTGGTAGAGACCGTCCGGTTTTCAGATGGCTTGAAGGAATTGTTAAAAGAATCAAATTCCCTGTTTCTGGAAATCGGGCCGGGGAGAGGTTTAACCTTATTTTTAAGCCAGCAGCCGGACAGGAAACCGGGTCACATGTCGCTTAATCTTGTCAGGCACAAGAAAGAGGCTGTGTCGGATATATATTATACCCTGAGCAAAATAGGGGAATTGTGGTTATATGGCGTCAGGGTGGACTGGCCGGAATTTTACTCGAAGACCAGGGAGAAGAGATATCGTATCCCCTTACCCGTATATCCCTTTGATGCGAATTTTTTTGCTGTACCGAAAAATTCGTTCCTCTTAAGCGCAGATATGCTGCCCGGCAAGTTTCAAGCCGGTAAAAAACAGGATATTGGAGACTGGTTTTACCTCCCCACCTGGAAGCGCACCCCGCCCATCCTTGCCAAAACCGCTTCGGTTCCCCCTGCCGAATACCTTCTTTTCTTAGATGATTGCGGGATCGGCAGACGGTTGGCAAAAGTTTTGGAGCAAAAAGGCCAAAAGGTAATTGGGATTAAGCCCGGAAAGAAATATGTAAGGCAGAATGAACATTTATTTATTCTGAATCTCCGGAAAAAAGAGGACTATAACACCCTATTCATGGAACTCCGGGATTCGGGGAGAATTCCCGGCACCATCGTGCATCTTCGGACTATCTCGCTTAAAAAGAACAACAAAAAAAAGGGTGTAAACCGGATCGAAAGGATAACCGACTCGGGATTTCACAGTTTGATCCATATTGCCCAGGCACTAGGGAAATTGGCCATCGACGACGAAATTCGACTTAAAGTTGTCACCAATAACATGCAGGAAGTGGTTGGCGGCGACCTGTTATGCCCGGAAAAAGCGGTGGTAATTGGTCCTGTAAAAGGGATTCCCATGGAATACCCCAACATCCACTGCAGTTCCATAGATATATGTCTGCCGGATTTTCTGAAAAAGAACGTTGAGAAATCCATCGATTTATTGTCGGATGAAATTACCGGGCAATCCGGCGATCAAGTCATTGCCTTACGGGATTTTTTTCGTTGGGGGCAAATATTCGAACCCCTCAGGCTGGAAAAACCCGGAATAGGAATACCCTTATTAAGGCAGGAAGGGGTTTACCTGGTCACAGGTGGAACCGGCGGTGTCGGGCTTGTTTTGGCCCAATACTTAGCAAAGAGTGTGAGAGCCAGGTTGGTGCTGACCGGCCGCTCCGGGTTTCCACCCCGGGATAGTTGGGGCCAATATCTTAACGAGCATACCGATGAAAACAGCACGAGTGAAAAGATAATCAAAATCCGGGAACTTGAAAAAGCAGGAGCCGAAGTTTTACTATGCAGCGCCGATGTTTCCGATTCTGCGCAAATGAAGCAGGCAATACGCCGAACGCTTGAACGTTTCGGCAATCTTCACGGGGTGATACACGCTGCCGGAGTACCCGACGGCGAGTTAATGCAGATTCGCACAAGGGAAAAATCGCAAACCGTCATGACGCCCAAAATCAAGGGAACCCTGGTACTTGAGCAGGTGTTACAGGGGCTAAAACTTGATTTTTTCATCCTTTGTTCCTCCATGAGTGCGATCCTGGCCCCCTTTGCCCAGGTGGCCTATTGTTCAGCCAATGCCTTTATCGATGCCTTTGCCCTCTACAAGTCCGGGAAAGCAGCCCCGGTTATCTCTATAAATTGGGATCGCTGGCAGAATCTCGGAATGTCGCGAATCGGCGCCCGGTTGGGAGAAAAATTAACCGGCGAGAAAGTAACAGGCGGAATGACGGAAGCGGAAGGAGTCGAGGTCTTTAGCCGAATCCTGGCAAATCCACTGCCCCAGGTGGCGGTAAAATATGATGATCTCAACCTGCTGGTGAAACAGAGAAATATTGCCGGAAAACCGTCTCATATAAAAGAACTCGAGAAGCTTGATTTTTCCGGCAGTCCGGGCCGGCGTCCTGAAATAAGCGCCGGCTATGTCGCACCCGGAAACAAAATCGAGCAGCGTCTTACGGAGATTTTTCAGCGTTTTTTCGGTTTTGACAAAGTTGGGATTAATGATGATTTTTTCGAATTAGGCGGTGACTCCTTGAAAGCTATAACCCTGGCTTCGCACATTAAGAAGGAGTATCCTGTTTCGTTAAATGATTTACTTGCCGGCCCCACCGTGGGCGAGTTGGCCTCACTCCTTAGAGAGAAGGGTATATCGATAGAACCGGAAACAGGAAGTGAAGAAGACAATTTGCTCGATAAGTTGGAATGTATAGAGCGGTTAACCAGGGGAAGCAATCCGGATAAGAATAATATATTTATTATTCATCCACTCCACGGCATGGTGAATCAATACCAAGAACTCGCTTTACTTTTGGAAGAAGATTACCATGTTTATGGAATTCAAGCCAGGGGATTGGTTCCCGGCGCTAAAATGGCATCGTCGCCCATTGTTATGATAGATGATTACTTAGACCAGGTATTAGCGGTACAAAAGGGAGGTACTTATATCATTGCCGGTTATTGTGTGGGGAATATCATCGGCTATGAAATCGTCCGCAGGTTAGAAAAACTGAACTATAAAGTAAAAAAGTTTATTATGATCGACGCCAATGATTTCTTTCCGGGTTTTACTGTTCGTTTGCTTCGTATGATGCAGTATTTCCCCCCGGTTATTAACAAGGCGATTATTTCTTTAGTAGAGAAAAGGTTTCAATGGAAAAAGTTAAAGTTAGAAGAAGTAAAAAGGAGGAGGGAAGGTGCCGGCAGCAGTGCCGCAGCAAAGGCAGATGAAAAGGAATTCAATCAAGAGGAAATTGAAGCCAATCTTGGTCTATTAACGCAGTATATTTTACCCGGGGGAATTGTGCAAACCCCCCTGTTAATTTTACGGGCAAAGGAGAACAAGCAACCCTTTGCCACTGAGGAATATTTCAATAAGTTGACGAAAAGTAAATCCCGTTTGCTTGAAATCCCCGGGGATCACGACTCCATCTTAGAGAAACCACAGGTAGAGAAGTTAGCGGAAAAAATAAAGAAATAAAAGAGACAGGGCTGCCATTACTCCGATCTCATACACCACGTTTCACGAGAAAAAGAGGAGAAAAAGGAAATGGAAAATGTGCCCGGTGCGTGACTTTTTACTTTTTCAATTTATTTTCAGAATAGAACGGAAAAATAAAGTAATAAAGTAAGGCGCCGCCCCCGGAGAACGGAGCCGGATGAGGCTCCTATTCATCGCGTTCAGATTCCCTTGGCATAAAGTCAAGCACCGTCCCTCGGGATTTGAGCCAGAAGGGACTGGGCTTCAGAACCATAAACACTGAGTTTTCTTTCAGTTGGACATGTTATGGAACCAAAGGATTTCTGGGGCAATGGATTTTGCCAGGGGTGTCAACTCATTGGAGTTTTCAATGGTTGAATTACCTTGATCCGGATGAGTGTCTGGAGCAGAACGTCAATCTAAAAGACGAGGCTGTAACCTAATCGCACGAAATCCCGGGCGCAAGTTATTCAACGAGCATTGCCAACAGGGTTAGAATTGCAAAAAAATAAAAAAAATCAGTCTACCCTATTGACAATGAACTTCTAATGAGCGTCCCTCGGGTTCCGTACCTGGAAAATGATGATTAACCCAGACGGAAGCCTGAGTATGAGTAATGGCGCGACGTGCACGGCAGGCGGCGCCTGGATTAGCGCCTCAAGCAGGGATTTGAAAGAAAACATCGACTCCCTTTCAACAGGTGAAGCGTTGGATGCATTAAATAAACTTAACCCGGTGAAATACAATTATAAGGTTGATAGAGAAGATAAATATGTGGGTTTCATTGCCGAAGATGTTCCCGACTTAGTGGCCACTGCCGATAGGAAAGGCTTAAGCGCCATGGATATTACCGCGGTCTTAACCAGGGTTGTCCAGGAGCAGCAAAAGATGATCCGGAACCAGCAGCAAGTCAACCGGGAATATAAGGAGATTATATCCGATCTCCAGGAGCGAATAGCAAAAATCGAGTCCGAAAGATAAGGTCAACCGTTGAATTGTAGTGTTTGTTATAGGGGTACGTGTTAGTATAGTGGAAATCAAAGAACATGAAAAGGGGGAGAAAAAAATCAAAGGACCGTCCCCCCCCTCTTTCATTACTTGCAGCGGAGAGTGTCGACTGGATTGATCCGAGCAGCTTGTAAAATCTGCCAGTTCACCGTCAATAGAGTGATTCCCAGGGCGATCATTCCACCTACAACAAAAATCCACCAAGAAATCTCAGCTCTATAGGCAAAGTTTTGCAGCCATCTATTCATGGAATAATAAGCAACAGGACATGCGATTATAAATGCAACAACAACTCCCTTCAGGAATTCCATCGAAAGCATTATAATAATATTGATCCCCGAGGCCCCATGAATTTTACGTATTCCAATCTCTTTTCTTCGACGTTTAGTGGAAAAAGTAGCGAGACCGAATAGCCCCAGACTTGCAATGAAAATTGCAATCAGGGTGAAATAACCCATCATCCTGAACGCTCTCCTTTCACTGCCATAGAGACTGTCGATACGATCATCGAGGAATTTAAAATCGAAGATCAAGTCAGGATAAAAAGCATTGCCTGTACGCGTCATCTGTTTCATGGTCTTATGAACGTTGGTGGATTTCATCTTGACCATTAGTTTCCAGCAATTGGTCGGTGAGATAACAAAGGCCACGGGATTGATTTTTTCGTGCAGGGATTCCAAATGTAAATCCTTAACTATCCCAATGACCCTACGATTCGATTTAGGCCAGGAAACGAAAATCGAAGTCCCCAAGGGTGTGTGAGACAGCCCCAACTTTTTTACGGCAGATTCATTGAGAATAATCGCTTCTGTCGCATCGGTTCTCATTTTTTCGGAAAAAAGACGACCTTTTACCGGTTCGATACCCAAGGTCTCGAAATAGTCGAAATTGACATGACCGATTGGCATTCCGATAGTTTCGGATTGCCCCTCCGGCAGAAAACCACTATAATTGGTCCAGGTATCGGAGGGAATACGACTGGCCGAGGAAACCGCTGTAATGTTGGGGTCCTGCAGCAGCGTGTTCTTAAGAGAACGATATTTGCTTAAGTTACCGAAATCCTGTACTTCTGCTGCTGCAACATATTCCTTCTTAAAACCCAATTGCTTGTTCTCCAGATAATCCAGTTGACGAAGCATCAACATGGCGCAAATTATCAAAACGATGGAAACGGTAAACTGGAATCCCACGAGTATTTTTCGCAAACCAGTCCTATCTTTACTTGAAGCCCTGCTGCCTCTGATAATTTTTACTGGTTGCAAGGAGGAGAGTGTTAAGGCCGGATATAAACTTGAAATAAGACCTGTAAGAAACACGATCACAACAATACCTAATAAGTTATTCACAGTGAATAAACCGACTGAAGAAAAATGTTTCCCCGTGAGAGCATTGAAGCCGGGGAGAAATGCCTCCACCAGTATCAAGGAGAGGAGAAAGGTAATCATCACAAGCAATATCGATTCGAAAACAAATTGCCCGGTTAGTTGCCTGACTGTTGCTCCCACGACCTTGCGGATACCTACATCATTCATCCGAGCTGCTGCATTAGCTGTAAAGAGATTTATATAATTACAACAGGCAATTAATATGATCAAAATCCCGATCGTCGAAAGAATTAATACATAGGTGATATTGCCTTGAGGTGCAATGTCGTTATCCATATGGGCTGAATAGAGATGAATATCCTTTAATGGCTGAAGGGAATAGTTATTTTTTTTATCCCCAGGTCGACTTTTCCTGTGTTGGGCTATCAGAGTCGTACATTTTGCCTCAAAATCCGACTTTGAAATTTTATTTCCAAACCGCAGGTAGGTAATAAAATTCTGCCATCCCCAGTTGTGAATTAGTTTGCCAAAAACCTTTTCCCCATCAACCAGGGTAGCCATGATGTCGTAACGAAAATGAGAGTTTTGAGGCATTTCTTCGAGAATACCAGTAATTGTGTAGTCATGGCTTGTATCGATTCGCAGGGTTTTGCCGATGGGGCTCTCCTCATCAAAGTATTTCTTTGCCATTTTTTCGGTGATGACGATTGAAAAGGGATGCTTCAATGCAGTTTCCGAGTCTCCCCTTTTGAGTTTGAAAGAAAATACCTTGAAAAAACCCGGATCGACATAGGCAAAGCTCTTTTCAATATATCTTCTTTCTCGGTGTTTAACGTATTTTTCATCCTGGGGCAATATCCTTGTGGTTTCAATAATTTCAGGGAAATTATCTTTTAACAATTTTGACAATTGGGGGGCGGTATAAGGACTTTCTCTTAGAATGCGATAGATATTATCGCTATCTTTGTGAAAATTATCGAAGCTCAATTCATCCTGGACATACAACAATAACAGTGTACAAACCGTTATTCCTATTGTAAGTCCTGTAATATTGATGAGTGATATGGTTTTAAATCGCAGCAGGTTTCGAAACGCTGTCTTCAGATAATACTTGAACATTGGTGTTTCTCCTTTGAATAAAATTTGTAGTAAAAGGTGCTAAATTTGAAAAATATTCATTCTTCAACTTATATGACGAATGTGATACAAAAAAGGGCTACAAATAAAATAATCTTGAATAATAAATTACGGGGATGATTAACGACAACTATATTTTCTCATAATCTTGCCTCATGAATAAATCTTACCATAGTTTTATTATTGCGTCAACAAATATCTTACTTCCTAATAATCAAATAAAATTTAATAAAACCCTGAAAAGAGGGGGCGGTGCGACAAAACGACATTGTAGCAATGACTCTCTGGATTCAGTTCTTGGGGAATCGGTCCAGACGGGGACGGAGTTGTGAAATTTGGAATTTTAAAAGGACATGGGACAGGTAAATAATTTACTCCCCCTGCCCACGTGGTGGGCCCGGAAGCCCGATTTTCGATCGGGGAGAAGAAAAAAAACGCGAGAACGGCACATCGTTCATATCGAGGGTGCAGAGCCATTTCCTTAATGATCCGGGAGAATATTAATCACCTGTCCCGATGTTTCCTCCAATGTGCGTACAATCATTTATTGCCGTTTTTTATTGACAATTTCCGTATATCCTTGTAGTATGAATCAAGAGGTCAGAAAAAATGAGAAGAATAGATAGAGTAACCTTCAATCCTGAAGTAATGGGTGGCAAACCCTGTATCAGGGGACTGCGCATAACGGTAGGCACAATAGTGGGGCTGGTGGCTTCCGGTCATACGAAAAAAAAAATACTCTCACTTTACCCCTACCTTGAAAAAGAAGACATAGATCAAGCTCTATCATATGCCGCCTGGCGCGTCGAAGAAATCGACATCCCCCTTGTTGTTACATGAAACTACTTATCGATATGAACCTTTCTCCCCAATTGGTTACCCTTCTTCAAGATGCGGGATTTCATGCAGCCCATTGGTCAGAAATAGGTAATCCTCGCGCTACTGACCGCACAATTATGGAATGGGCTCGAAAACATAATTATTGGGTTATCACAAATGATCTTGATTTTGGTGATATACTCGCGGCAACAGATGCCCTGTGTCCCAGTGTAGTCCAGATAAGAACTCAGGATGTTTCACCGAATCATCTTAATCCTATTCTTAATAGTCTATTGCATCAATATAAACGATACCTTGAGGAAGGAGCGCTGATTGTTGTGGATGAAGCTCGGTCCAGGGTTCGTATGTTACCTATAAAACTATCATAACAGGGACAGGACTGCCGTTATTTCGTTCTCAATTGGCGCCCACGAATTTTTACGGGTATAATTTACCTGTCCCGAATTGTTATTGCCAACCCGGATATATTCGTGTTATAATAAATTGTAAGATAGCATGAGAAATTAGTATGAAAAACAAAATCTTGATAATTGGATCTGTATTATGGAGGATTCTCCATTTTGCCATACTTGTAGGTTTTTGCATGAAGGAAGAGCATAGATAATATGTGCGGCGTACTTGGTGTTTATGATAATGAAGAGGTCATCGGAAAAATTTACGATGCGATGCTTACCATCCAACACCGGGGCCAGGATTCGGCCGGTATCCTGACCTATGACGGTAAGTATCACCTAAAGAAAGGCAATGGCCTGGTGAGAGATATCTTTGATCAGCAAAATATTGCCCGATTGAAAGGTCATGTGGGAATCGGGCATACCCGCTACCCAACTGTCGGCGAAGGTTCTGTCGAAGATGCCCAACCCTTCTGGATTAATTACCCCTTTGGAATTGCCGCCGCCCACAATGGTAATGTTACCAATTTTTCAGAGTTAAAGAAGGAGTTATTCGAGAAGTCACACAAAATCATCAATTCAAATTGTGACATTGAAGTAATTCTGAATATTTTTGCCGGGTATATCGAGAAATACAGGACGAAAGAATTTACCCCGGAAATCGTTTTTAATGCGGTAAGATATGTCTATAAGAAAGTTAAGGGGAGCTATTCCGTCGTCCTGCATATTGCCGATAAGGGTATGGTCGCATTCAGAGACCCCTATGGTTTAAGACCCCTATTATTTGGAGAAAAAAAAGATAAATTACTGCCGGCCTTTGCTTTTGCTTCCGAGAGTGTCGCCCTTGACGCCATGGGATTTAAAGACATCAAAGACATAGATTCCGGGTCCGCGGTTTTTATCGATAAAGCGAAACGGGTGCACATCAAAAAGATAATGACCAAACCCTTCAGACCCTGTATTTTCGAGTATATATACTTTGCCCGCCCCGACTCTTTTTTGAATGGAATAAATGTGGATAAAACCCGGGTGGAATTGGGGTGCCGCCTGGCAAAAAAAATAAAAAAAAGCGGAGTCGAAATCGATGTGGTTGTACCGGTGCCCGATTCGGCTCGAACCGCAGCCATAGAAATTGCCAGGAGGTTGAAGCTAAAATACCGGGAAGGACTCGTAAAGAATAGGTATATCGGTAGAACTTTTATTATGCCCGGGGATAAGATTCGAAAAAAATCAATCACCCAAAAATTGAACCCGATAGGGGATGTGTTCATCGGAAAGAATGTCCTGTTGGTCGATGATTCCATTGTCAGGGGAAATACCTCGGCAGCGATTATCCAGATGGTGAGAAATGCGGGCGCTGAGCGGATTTATTTTGCATCCTACTCGGCTCCATTAACAAATCCCTGCGTTTACGGCATCGATATGCAGACGAAGGGTGAGTTTATTGCGACAAATTCCACGCCCGAGCAGATCGCTGCCAAGATTGGCGCCGATAAAGTGATTTACCAGGATTTGAAAGAGATGGAACAGGCTGTCAGGCAGGGAAACAAAAAAATTAAAACCTTTTGTAAAGCCTGTTTTACCGGGGTATATCCCACCCATGATGTCTCGCGCAAGTTATTGGAGCGGATTGAGGAGGAGAGGGATATAAATAAAGCAAATCAAATAGCAGCGGGTATTTAGGCTGAATCGATGAATGACTATCTTCCGGTTGAAGGCGCGATAAAAGAAGGGGATATTTATTCTTTGTTGTATAATATTTACAAGAATTCCATCTCCGGTCACCTGATTGTCACAAGCGGAGATCTGGAAAAAACAGTAATAATCGAAAATCGGAAAATTGTGTTTGCATCATCGAATTCGATTGATGATTCTTTAGGAAATTATCTTCTTAACCAAAAGGTGATAGAAAAAGATATTTATGACAGGATCAGTGAATATATTGTAAAACACCGGAAGCGGTTTGGCCGGGCCTTGATTGAACTCGGGTATTTGAATTATGACCAACTCTGGAAGTGGGTACAGAAACATTTGCAAATGATCGTGTTTTCTCTTTTCGATATTAAACAAGGGGAATATCGCATCCTCATTAACCCTGAACAGGATATTGAGAATATCGTACTTGACCTTGATATGCTGGTTGTAATTGTTGAAGGGATGCGAGGTTTTCGCTGCGAAGATTTTTTCCATAGAAAGTTTGCCGGGGTAAAGAATTTATATGCAAGCAACACCCGGATTATTCACCGGTTGGATTTAAAGCCCTATGAAATTCACATCTATGATTTGGTTAAACGACAAGCAAGCTTTGAAAATGTCCTGAAAGCCAGTGAGCTTTTGCGGTTCGATACGCTGCGAATTCTCTACCTGTTTTTACTTCTTGAAATCATTTCGACGGAAAAAAAGAACCTCCACCCCCCCCCGAAAGAGGAAGATCAAGAGGAAAATGGTGTCGGCAAAAGTGCCTTCAAATCCTTTGAGGAAGCTTTGAAATTTTACAATATGAAGTATGAAATGGTTTATAAGGTGTTGTCCAAAGAGATAGGCCCGATTGCGTTTTCCATATTTTCCCGGGCAGTTGAGGATATAATGGATAATTTGCCCCACTATTTCCGCCGGATCAAATTGACTCCCAATGGTAGTATTAATAAGGAGTTTTTGAAATCGGTCTGGTATCATGATTTTGACAAATATGCCGGTGGATTTTTAAGGGGCCTTGAAGAGATACTTTACGCCGAGGTATACATGGTAAAAAAACACTTAGGCGTCGACCAGGAGCAGCAGGTATTAAAATGGTTGATGAGGACAGGGAGTTAATCTTATTCAAAAAGCAATTACTCTTTTTGTTTTTCTTGTATGTTCTCCTATATATACTAATATAGATGGCTCCTCCGGAAATATGAAAGGAAGTATTGGAAATTGTATATTTAAATGGTTAAAAGAAGTTCCGATAGCTTGATAGTGATCCAGGTGCTCGGTCCCACCGGTGTGGGCAAGAGTAAAGTGGCGGTGCAACTGGCCGAAAAAGTTGGAGGAGAAATCATTTCCGCAGATTCCATGCAGGTTTACAAAGGTTTTGATATCGGCACCGATAAAATCGAAGAAAAAGATAAAAAAAATATTCCCCATTTTTTAATCGATATACTCGACGATTGTTCCCAGTTTAATGCCTCGATTTTTCTTGAAGAATCCTTCAACATCTCGAAGCAGATTATAACCAGGGGACACATCCCTATCGTATGCGGCGGTACTGCATTTTATTTAAAAACCATGATAAAAGGAATCTTTCCCGAAAATAAGCAGAAAAAAGTGTCCCGAAGTGAATTAAAAGAGATAGTAAACCGGGAAGGTTCGACGGCGCTCTGGAACCGGTTGAATGAGGTGGACCCGCAATATGCGAAAAAAATCAACAAAAATGATGCCGTCAGGGTTGTCAGGGCCATGGAGATATATTACAACAACGAGCTACCGCCCTCCGAATTATTTAAGAAAACAACGACACCTTTTAAGGGATTTAAATTCCTCAGGATCGGGTTGAATATGGATAGAGAGAAACTCTATAAACGTATCGAAGATCGCGTGGAACAGATGATCAAAAAAGGATTGGTCGAGGAATTAAAAGAATTACGAACCCTTTTCCCACTGCACTGTCCTCCCTTCAAGTCCGTAGGGTATAAAGAGACCGGGATGTATCTCGATGGGGAGATCGATTTAGAGACAGCGGTAAAACTTATTAAACAGCATTCGCGAAATTTTGCCAAGCGGCAATTATCCTGGTTCAGGCAGGCAAAAGACATCACCTGGTTTGATACCGCCGATACCGCAAAAATTGAAGCCTTTGTAGCGGGAGAGATAGGAAAATTTTGTGTTTGCGTGAAAAAATGATAAAATTTAAGCAAAAATACGGAGGTTATTTACGATGAAGATAATAGTGATATTTAGCCTGGTCGTTGTGATCGCTGCTTGCGGCGGTGTCGGCAGAGTAAAAACCGGTGTTCATATTCCCGATATCGATGCTGCGGAGACGAACGATTCCTATTATGAGGAAGGCTGGCAAGCCCTGAAAGAAGGCAAGCCCAAGATCGCGCTGCAAAAATTTCAGCAAAGCAACGCAGCAGATGAAAAGCTCTATATGGCTTATGGTTACACCTTGTTGATGCAAAATAAGTACAATCTTGCCGGACGTAATTTTCGCAAAGCCTTAGAGTTAAATCCCGAAAATTTACGGGCCGATTTGGGTTTGGCGGCAATATATGAATTATTGAACGATACGCAGAAAGCCTTTACCGCTTATTCGCGGTTATTAGCCATGTATCCGGAGAATGCCCGGGTAAAGTTAAGATATCTGAAGATTAAATCCACTGAGACCGAATATCATCTGAATAAAGCCGAACAGTATAAAGCTGAAAATAAGATGGGCAAGTATATCGAATCATTACGTTTAGCCTCCCGGTATTCCCCGGAAATCATTGAAATAAAGATTAAAATTGCCGATTACTACCGGGATGAAGGAAAGTATGAAGAGGCGGTGCTTCATTATGAGAAGGTATTGGAAAAACTCCCCAACAAAGAAGACGTATTGGTGAAATTGGCACAGGTATATGAACAATTGGAAAAAATCGATTCGGCGATTATGGTCTACAAGACGCTGGTGCAGCTCAAGCCCGGTGATATTACCATTATTAATAAAATAAACGATTTGAAAGTAAAATTTTATGAATCCGACCTGCCGGCGAAATTTAAGGAGATTTTTTTTAAGACAGTCGTCAGCAGGGAGGACCTGGCAGCGCTTTTAGGATTTTATTTTAAGCGGTATTTGGAAACCGACAAATCGCCCGTTATCATACGGGATATTGCCGCTTCTTATGCAAAAGAGTACATCATTAAAATTTGCACGTTGGGCATCATAAACATCAGGCCTGACCACAGTTTCGACCGTTTTTCCGATGTTAATAGGGCTGCCTTTGCCGTGGTTCTGGATGCCCTGTTAAAATACCTGCGGATAAGAGGACGCACCGTTAAGATAACACCTTTAGAAGAGGTTGTCGAACCCGTTGACATTTCTCCCCTTCACAAGCATTATCGCATTATTAAATTCCTGTTAAATACCCGCATTATGCAGTTAGATTCGGAAAACAAGTTCAATTCGACGCAAACGCTTTCCCCTGCGGAAGTAATAGCTTCCATAAAAAAGATTCTTTACAATATAGAATAAGGGCTAAGTTCGCCCAATATTCTTTCTCCCTTATTTTTATACTTGAGGTTAATCTTAAATTCTTAAATGAATCCAGGTGATAGGTGAAGGTTACTCGCCTTCACCTGCAACCTGAAAATTGTCTAATAGCTTAGTTGCGCTTATCTACCACCCATTTTAGGAAGTGACATCTTATCTTTTTTTGTATATCCGGCCGGTACCGAATAAATTCCGGCAGGGGCTTTCTTTTCTGCTATTTCCATAACTTCGGATTTTACATTTATTTCAGCTCCCATCATATTCATGCTCATTTCCGAAGCGATCTGGTATCCTTTTACCTTTTTATATTCCTCGAGTCCTTCTATAAAGGAAACCATTTGTACATATTTTTGCAAATCCTGGAATTTCTTCCATTTAAAAGGAACCTCTGTAGATGCCCAGATTACTCCCTTCAAAGCTCCCATCATCATTGTTAAAGACATATCATACCCGGTGCAGTTCCATTTTCCGATTTTTTTCGTTTGACCATTTGGTGTTATAGAGAGTTTCATCTTCATCATGGATGCCATCTGTTCCGCGCCTTCCGGCAATATGCTGGATAATTTAAATGGCAGAGCAATTTCAACGTATGTCTTGTCTGAATCGGTTATCATGATCATCTTTTCACTGGTGATTATAAACTTTGATCCCTTGGAGGTTGTGGACATAATGCCATCTCCGATCCAGGTTTCACTAAAATCATCCTTAGCCGGTTGTTTTTGTCCCATTATTTCTATTGCGCCGGTGTGTGTTTTGCTCTTGATATAAACATCCGCGCTCAAGAAAGTAAAAGATACGACAATCAAGGTTAAGATTAAAAATAATTTTTTCATTTATCCTCCTGATATCTGATTTTTATTTTGAAAAGTCATATTACATTTTATAGATAGATTTGTCAAGCATAATTGAAATGAAATTTTTTTGTAATTATTCAGTTTTGGAAAGTGAGCAGCAGTTCATGATTGAACGCGCCTCAGGAAGGGGATTGGGAATCAGCCCGATAAGTCGAACGGCCTTTTTTTAGGGGGAAAATTTCACTGTTCGAACGGAGCCGAAATCCGCATAAATCAACGAAGTACGTGGATTCGGCGAAGTGAGTTTGAAATTTTAGTGAGAAGAGTCGTTGGCTGGTCAATTCCCGGACGGGCAAGTGAAACATGAACTGCGAATCCGTTACACGAAGGGAATTGAAAACTCCCGTTAAAGCGCATTAAGCCGGAAAACAAGTTATACTGTATGTCTTCGCCTAATGAAACGGGATTGGATTATCCCAATTATACGGAATAAATGCTTGAAAATGCATCAATAAGGGGCACAGTGGGGGACACGGAAA
>JAGLQA010000001.1 GCA_023137075.1 Candidatus Aminicenantota bacterium | reverse complement strand
CGGGTATTTTAAAGATTTAGCCACCGCGATACTGGAAGATGTAGATATTAAATTGCTTAACGTAAATGTTACCAGCCATTTAGTTGCCCCAAAATCCGGCGCTGCTCAAGAAGCAAATGGAAATTTCGGGTTTTAAGGAGATTTAAGCGATGAGAGATAACAGGCATTTAGATGAATTGAGAATTATTGCCAACCAGAGAGCCGAAGAACGGGATTATTGGTTGGAGAAGTTGTCCGGTGAATTAGAAAAGTGCGGTTTTCCCTATGATTACAAAAAGGCAGGGGATGATAAACCGAGCGTTGATGTTGTGAGCGAGACCTTCCCGCAAACCCTGTCGTCGGCGTTGAGCAAATTAAGTACAGGTTCCGATGTAAGGCTTCATATCATACTGGTGTCCGTTTTAATTTTGCTGCTCAATAAGTACACCGGGAAAAGTGATATTATTGTCGGCGCTCCAATATTAAAACCCGATGTGAAAGCCGATTTCACAAATACTACCATTGCTTTGCGGACTCAAATCAAAGAAGGTATGACCTTCAAAGAATTACTTTTTAATGTCAGGCAAACCTGCAGCGAGGCGGTCAAAAACCAGGGTTATCCCATTGAAATATTAATCGATGAGTTGGATTTACCCTTTGTCGAAGGGAATTTCCCCTTATTCGATACGGCGATCCTGGTTGAGAATATCCATGAAAAGAGACATATCCGTTCTGTGACTCCCGGTATGATTTTTTCTTTCTCCAGGGTCGGTGAGAATATCGACTGTGGTCTGGAATACGACTCATGTTTATATGAACCTTCGACTGCCGGGCGAATTATGAACCATTTTAGGCGGTTGCTGGAGGCAGTTCTTACCGATGTGGAAATGAAAATTCCGGCCGTAGATATTTTGTCACAAGAAGAGAAAAGGCAGCTCTTGTATGATTTTAACGATACGGCAGCCGCCTATCCGAAGGACAAAACCATCCAGGCGCTATTTCAAGAGCAAGTGGAACGAAATCCCAACAATATCGCCCTTATCGGGCCCGCGAACAGTAACCTCCGGGATAAGGAAACCGGGTCTACTATGAAGGAGCGAATCTCGTTAACCTACGATCAATTAAGCTGTGAAACCGATAACCTGGCCGCCCTATTGGTACAAAAAGGAGTCGGGCCCGATAGCATTGTCGGTTTGTTGGCGGAACGTTCGATAGAAATGATAATCGCAATATTTGCTATCTTAAAAGCAGGCGGCGCCTATTTGCCCATCGAACCGCCAGGCCCGGAAGCGAGAAAGTCGTACATGTTGAAGGAAAGCAAAACAACACTGTTGCTGACTACCCGCAGTCTAACCGAAGAAGTTGAGAAGTTACAAGCTCTACCTCTTGAGACAATTTATATAGAGGAAAGCAATTGGGTAGGGGCAGGGCTTGCCCCTGCCCTTGATCCCACAAAAAATTATAGACAACTGCTTGCTTCCGATCTTGCCTACATTATCTACACTTCGGGCACCACCGGCAAACCCAAGGGCATCCTCACCA